>JAGXTA010000170.1 GCA_018333535.1 Deltaproteobacteria bacterium
TTTGATGCGAAGGTTTTATGGAGCGTGATTGCCTACAACATCCGGGTGATGACTGGTTTCATGCTGGGGAAGTTAATGCCGCAGCCTCAATAATTGTATCTCGAATGCGACAGAGAGAGAATCGGACAGGAGAGGTGCATTTAAATCCGGGGGTTTTTCGCCTCAGGACTCATTGAAGCCGTTCCTGGATATAAGAAATTGACAACTTATCTGAGCCGGCACATTCGTCACGCTGGCTTATCCAAAAAATCGGCAGTTTATAATAGGAAAATAGTGGACTAACCATCTGGGACCCTCTATATTCTTGGGTGAGCGAAAATAGGCAAAAAACCAAGAACGAAGGAGGAGGTAACCCAAATGGTTAAGTCCAAGAATCAGCATAATCAAAAAGAGGGCGTAAAACAAGGAGAAAAAGAGGGTGGCTCAAAGACCAGAAAAATCAAGGCTTCTACGCATCATGGATATGTAGATGAGCATTTAAGCCCGTATGGAGGGCTTTTGCCCTTGGTGAAGCTATGGGATGCCTTGAAATTTGAGTCTTTGTTTTCAGAAGTCTATTGTGAGCCTCGTCGGGAAACCCAATATGGGAGCCTCTTTTTCATCAAGGGTCTTCTGTTACTACTGTTTATCGGGTTTGGCCGGTTGAATCATTTTGTTTATATTTGCGAAGATCCGATGTTACTGGGGGTCTTGGGGATGGAGCAGTTACCGGCGGTCAGTACCTTTTGGCGGTATCTTCAATCGATTGGGCACAATCAGTCGTTGAGTTTGTTACGGTTGATGGGAGTCTTGAGGGAGCGAGCTTGAGTGAGTCTTGGGATTCACCATGAGAGGATTCACATTGATGTGGATACGACGGTGGAGACCGTTTATGGGTTGATCCAGGGGGCAAAGCGGGGGCACAACCCGGGGCATCGAGGGAAGAAAGGGTTGAGGCCGGTATTGGCCTTCGTTGCAGAGACTCGGGAATATCTGGCGGGAAAGCTTCGTCGGGGAGAGACAATTTCGGGTCGAGAGGTGGCCCAGCTCATTTTGTCTTTTGGGAAGTTGGTTCCAAGTTGTGTGAAGCGCGTCATTGTCCGGATGGATGCGGAGATGTATAGTTGGGCTGCGGTGAAAGCTTGTCTTCGTCTGCGGTATGAGTTTATCATTTCGGCGAAGCGGACGCGTCCTCCGTTTGATCCGAAGGGGTGGTATAGCGTGGGCCGGAATAAAGAGATACAGTATAACCATTGTTTCTTTCAACCTTCGGGGTGGGAGAAGGCGTGTCGGTTTGTGGCCCAGCGAATTCCGAAAGAAAAGGAGAGCGACCCCCGTGAGCCGGTTCAGTTTGAGCTGTTCGAAGATGATCGCTATAAATATCGGATCTTTGTGACCAGTCTCCCCTCCAAACCCCACCAGGTGATTCAAGAGTATGACGGGAGAGCGGGGGCTGAAAGTCTGATTGGAGAGGCCAAACGGGAAGGGTTGGCAGCGATTCCTACTCAAAAGTTTCAAAGCAATCAGGCCTACTTTCAGATCGTGATGTTCTCGTACAACTTATGGCGTTATATGATTGCGTTTGCCCATCTGAATGACCAAGAGCAGAAAACTCAAAATACGATTCATGTATCAAGATTAAAATTGTTGTTTATTGCGGCAAAGATCGTCAGCGGGAAGAACCGCATCAGGGTCAATTATTCTTCTCATCTAAGTGGGAAAGAGCGGTTGGATCGTCTCATCCACAACCTCGATATCTTGCGCAAACACCCGGAAATACTAAATAGTCCAATCTATTGGCATCAAGGATGTCAGCTACCCATGCAAAAAATATTTTGCATGAAAAATGTTGCGTGAGGTTAAAAATGCTATTTTGACGCAAAATTCGGGTAATAAGTAAAGTTTTATTGAAAGGAGGGCTCTATGGGAAAGATCATGTTTAGAACGATTTTTATTCTCCTAACCAGTATCGGCTTTGTCTCTTCGGCCTTTGCCCAGGTCTGTTTGGAGTGCCACAAAAAGGTGACTCCCGGAATTGTGAGCGACTGGCAACTGAGCAAACACAGCAAAAATAAGGTCGACTGCGCTGTCTGCCACGGCAGCGATCACAAGTCATCCAAAGATGTTGCCAAAGCAAAGATTCCTACCCCTGACACCTGCGCCACCTGCCATGACAAACGGGTCAAGGAATTTAAAGCAGGAAAGCATGCGGCAGCCTGGGCCGCAATGAAGGCCATGCCAACCGCCCACTGGCAACCCATGTCTCTGATGGAAGGCATGAAAGGCTGCGGAGGCTGTCATAAGATCGGAATTAAAACCGAGGCGGAGATTAAGGAGTTAAAAAAGAGTGGAGCCGGTTTTGGCGTGGCCTCCTGCGATGCCTGCCACACCCGTCATACCTTCTCTGTGGTCGAAGCGAGGCAACCTCAAGCCTGCCAGACCTGCCATATGGGCTTTGACCATCCCCAATGGGAAATGTACTCCGGCTCAAAACACGGGGTTCGATATCTGTTAAAGCAGAATAAGACCCTTCCGGCAACAGCTTCTGCACCCACCTGCCAGACCTGTCATATGCAGGGTGGCAATCACGAAGTCCGAACCGCATGGGGATTTCTCGCTGTTCGGCTTCCGATGCCTGAGGACAAGCAATGGACGGCTGACCGGGCCACCATCCTTCAGGGCCTTGGCGTCCTTGATCCCGATGGGAAACCAACAGCAAGGCTCGATGTCGTAAAGGCGGCTGATGTGGCTCGCCTCACCCAGGAGGCCTGGCAAAAGGAACGGGACAAGATGCTCAAAGCATGCAATAAATGCCATTCCGTCAATTTTGCAAAAGCCGAACTCGAAAAAGGCGATCAGGTCATCAAAGATGCAGACCGTTTGATGGCTGAAGCCATCCGTATCATTGCCGACTTATACAAGGACGGCATCCTTCCCAAACCAAAGAATTACGCCTATCCATTTCCTGATCTTCTCACCTTTCACGACGCCCCGACCGTGATCGAGCAGAAACTCTTTGTGATGTTTCTCGAGCACCGGATGAGAACCTTCCAGGGAACCTTCCATGCCAACCCGGATTATGCCCTCTGGTATGGCTGGAGCAAGATGCAGCAGAGCCTGACCGAAATCAGGGAGAAGGCCGCAGACCTGCGCGAAAAAACCAAAAAATAACGGGTGGAGGAATCCCCTTT
Organism: Deltaproteobacteria bacterium; assembly: GCA_018333535.1. Taxonomy (GTDB): domain Bacteria; phylum Desulfobacterota; class BSN033; order BSN033; family UBA1163; genus RBG-16-49-23. Next base: position 3,171 of record JAGXTA010000170.1, read on the forward strand.
TCGGGGATTCCTCCAAATTTTCTTCTTGTCCTTACCACCTTTTTCCCCTATGTTAACGAAGCAATGAAAAGTAACTCCTCAGAAGGTGTGAAAAAATTAAGCCCCCTCACCCTCACTATAATATAGCAAGCTCTCCCCTGCCTTCGCCGAAACGCTTCGTGCAGGCAGGCACCAGGGGAGAGGGTAAACATATTGAAATAAAAAAAGAAATTCCCTCCCCCTTGACGGGCTCATCTTTACCCATAAGTGGAGTTGCTGGACACAAGGGACACTCCGACAGATCCCCCATCCCCCTCCTGACCTCCCCCTTGAAGGGGGAGGGTTTATGCGAAGCGCTTGATAATTACCCTCTCTTTTTCTGGAGAAGACCATAGGGATTACCCTCCCTTTCAGGGGGAGGGTTGGGGTGGGGGTGGGGTATAACAAAATTTAAATGATACAATAATACCAATCGAGTGTCCCTTGTGTCCAGCCCCCCGACTTATGGGACATGGTCAGCTTGAGGGGGGAGGGTGAGGGTGGGGGTGATGCGTGCAATTTTTTCACAGCTTCAGGGGGGCGAGAAAAGGCAGAAATGACCCACTCAATTACGCGAAGAGCCTTAATTTTATTGATTGGAGGTATCGATAGGCGGGACAGGCTTCCGGCTCTGGGGCTGGTGGTAAGCGTAATTTTAGATTGCAGATTGCAGATTTCAAATTGAAAAATAAGAAGCGGCCTCCAATCAGTTGGCATTTATTCAATTTGAAATAGTCCTCGCTCACATCTTCTCCTTCAGTTCCATGGCCTCAAAGATGAGCTGGGTGACCTGGTCGAAGTTGAATGGCTTCGAAATAATGAGATCAATTCCGCTTTGGCCCATCTTCTCTCTGCTGAGTTCCATTCCCCATCCGGTGATCATGACAACAGGGATTTTCGGATTTAATTTCTTTAGCGCTTTTCCCACTTCCCAGCCAGAGATCTTTGGCATCCCAAGGTCGGTAAAGACCAGATCAAAGGGTTGCTTTTTAAACCACTCAATTCCTTCGTCTCCATCCGAAGCCGTCTCAACCTGATGGCCTTTGGCCATCAGCATCCGGGAGAGGACATCCCGAACAGCCTCCTCGTCGTCGATCACAAGGATTTTTGCCTGACGCATCATCCCCAGGGGTTTCTCCGCCTTCTTCTCCGCCTCTTTAACTTCCTCTCCGTAACCTATGGGCAGATGAAGAATGAAGTTGGTTCCTTTCCCGGGTTCGCTTTCGACAAGGATCTCGCCTCCATGTCGCTTGATGATTCCATAGGAGACGCTCATCCCTAATCCGGAGCTGGTCACACCTTTCGTGGTGAAGAACGGATCGAAGATCCTTTTACGCACTTCTTCTGTCATTCCGATGCCCGTATCCTCGATCCTCATCTCCACCCAGCCTTCGGAATGGGACTGGGTTGAAAGGGTGATCTGTCCTCCTTGCGGCATAGCATCGACGGCGTTGAAAAGAATGTTAGTCATCACCTCTCTTAACTCCGATGGGTTCCCCAGGACAGGAGGGACGTCTCCGTTCTTTTTGACCAGCTCAATATGAATTCCTTTCTTCTGAGCCTGGTCCTTCCATCTCGGTTCTGTGATCGCCGACACCTCACGGATGAGATCATTGAGGGAGAGAGGGATAAATTCCCTGTCCCTCCTTTTCCCTGTAAAATCCTGGATGCGACGGACCGTCTCGGCCCCATCCTTTGAAGCCTTCTCAATCGTTTTTAACCGTTCCCGAACCTCCTCCGGACTATAATGTTCATAGGAATGGAGCAGGAGTTGAATATTGCCAAGGATAGCGGCCAGGACATTATTGAAATCGTGAGCCACGCCGCTTGCCATCTCTCCCATCGCCCTCAATTTCTCGGCCTGGATGATCTGGTCCTGAGCCTGTTTTAACTCATGGAGGGTCTGCTTCAAATCGGAGAAGAGCTGGGCATTCTCAATGAAGATGCTCACCTGGCTGGCATAGGAGGAGAGGGCTTTCAAATCTTCCTCGTCAAACCCATGAACCTCCTTGCTCTCCATATCGAGAACGCCGATCACCTGGTCCCTCACCTTAAGTGGAAAGGCGGCTTCTGCCCTTCCCTCCGGAGATCCCGGGATATATCTGGGATCTTTTGATACATCGGGGACATAAAGAGGTTCGCCGGCATTGGCCACCCATCCGACGATCCCATCGACGCCGACCCGAAACCTCATATGTTTAACTTCTTCAATGTCCCGGCCGATCACCTGCCTGATGTAGAGGTCATTCTTCCCTCGATCCAGCAATAGGATGCTGCATAGAGGATAACCCCATTGCGAGCTGAGAAGTTCAAGGGCATTCCCGAGCAATTCATCAAGATCAAGAGTCGAAGAGAGTTTTTTTCCGACCTCATAGAGGGTCGTCAATTGCCTGATCTTGGCTAACGAGTCCTCATAGAGTTGAGCATTTCCAATGGCGATGGCCGCCTGTTGAGCAAAACCGAAAAGGATGTCTATCTCACCTTGCTGAAAATGCTTTTTGGGATCGGAGACGCCAATCACCATGACTCCAATGACCATATCTCTGACGATCAAAGGAACACCCACTACCTCTTTGAAATGGATGGAATCCAACTCTTCCATTCGATTGGAATTGTGCTCATAATCCTTAAAAAGGACAGGACTCTTCTTTCTTAATACTTCTCCCACAATACCAATGGATGAAGGTGAAAATTCTCTCCCGATAAAGGATTCGGGCAACCCATGAACAATGACGTTCCCATAGGTCTGTTTCCGGTTGTCCCAGAGAGCAACGGATCCGGCATCGACTTTTAAAAGTTCAATGGCACTCTTCACTATTTTTTCAAGAATCACCTTTAGTTCGAGGCGGGAGGCGATTTCCTGACTGATGGAGTAAAGGGTCTTATGCTCTTCGAGTCGCCTGACATTCTCCGTGTAGAGGGAGGCCCTCTCCAGAGCGCTGCTGATGATCTGTCCGATGGAATTGAAGAGGTTCCTGGTAGAGGGCGTAAATGGATAAAATTCCTTTCGGGCAATATTGAGGGTCCCGTAGATCTTCTCCCTTGATTGAAGAGGTATGACCGCCAGTGATTTCAAGCCCTCTTCGATGGCAAAAGGGATGGCTTCCGGATAACCAGGATAGTCATCAATGAAGAGGGGTTCCCCTGAAAGGGCGACCTTCCCCGTTGCTCCTTCTCCCAGCTTCAATCGTTTCATACCCTTTGCAAAGGCCATTGAAAATCCCTTGTGAGCCACATAGACCAATTCACCGGTTGCCTCCTCCAAGAGATAGATGCCTACCGACTCGATCTCCGTCATCTCAACGATCTTATCCAGGCTTTTGTTCAGGATTTCATCGAGATCAATCGACTCATTGACGGTCTGGCTGACGGCATTGAGGATCGAAAGCTCACGGTTGAGCCTGACGATCTCTTCTCCTTTTCCCTTCTTCTTCTCACTCTTCATATGAGAATGTCTTCCTTCCCTTTGAATAGACCGTGTCGTCATCAGCCGTTCGCCCTGAGGTTCTCGAAGGGTGAACGGTTCGCTCAGGATCGAACCATGAATGGACTTACGACACAGTCTTTACTCCACCAGGATCAATCCGAAGATGTTCTGTTCTTCTCCGTAGGTTCTCACCACCTGGATGGGAAATCCATTTCCCCTTGCCGTCTTGTAGACATCCACTCCGCAAGCCTCCATGGAGGGCCTCGCCTCCATCCCGTGCTTACAAAGACTGTTTAAATCACACTCCTTACAGAGGCGGCAGGGCCCGGAGGTCATGCTCAGGGCTTTATAATAGCCACCGAGAAAAATTTCAACCTCGAGCTTGACAAGAAGCTCATTAAATTGCTTTGTCTCCTCTCGCCTTTTAGTTCCATCGGTGATGTGCCGGTGGAACAGGATCGCCTTTTGATAAGAATCGATCACCTTCTGGGTGACCTCCGGCGTGGGCGTATGCGGAGGACAGCAGTGGCTTCTTCCAAACCCCGGACATCCGAACTGACATTTCAGCCTGACCCATTCGGCAGTGGCCACTGTCGCAGGATCGATCACCTTTGCTCCATCGATTCCTCTCTCTAAGGCATTCTGGCAGTAAACCTCTAATGGTTTCATCTTTTCCCCTCTTCTTTATGTGAAGCTGAAGCCTTGCCCTACAGCGACTTTTATATTATTTCGTTTGGGTCAATTCCTTAATCTCCCTCTGGGCATCCTCCCTTTCCGGGCTTCCCCTCTCCAGCCAATCGAGGGAAGTTCTATAGTGAAGCAGGGCATTCTTATGTTCGCCTCTCAACTTAAAATATTTGCCAAAATAGAAGTGGGATAGCCCCTTCTGCCCCATTCTCCCATAAACGGACCCGAGACTATGATGGATGTCGATCCATTCGGGATGGCCCTTTTTGACCTTCAGGAAGAGAGGCAGGGCCTGGTTAAAATCCCCCTTTTCCTGATAGCATCTCCCGAGATAATAAACGCTCAACAGATCCTCGAACCGGTCGTTGCTCTCTCTAAAGAGTAATTGAACTGTTTCGAGGTTTTTGATCGCCTGATCCAGCTTTCCTGAAAGAAAATAGGCGATCCCCAATTCCCGCAATAGATCCCCGTCGTCTAAAGCCAATGAGCGTCCATATTGAAAAGCCTCTATCGACTTGTCCAATCGTCCCATCTTCCGGTAGGCAAGGCCCAAGCCATAATAAGCGTCCGCATTCTGCGGACCGGAATCGATCAGGGATTGAAAATGGTTGATCGCTACATTGGGTTCTCTCTCTTCCACAAAGGCCTTGGCTTGAATCTTTCGATAAGTTCCTGAAGCCTTAAAAGGCTCTGCCGGTCTTGGCCTGGTCTGGAGGAGATTCTCCATAAGAGAAATTCGATCTTCGATGGCCGGATGGGTTGAGAGATAGGTAGGAACTCTGGGTCCGGAGGTCAGGCTCAGTTTGTAAATCTTGTTCATAAAGGTGATCAGTCCGTTTGGATCATAGCCTGCCCTAATCGCATATTGAAGGCCATTCTGATCGGCTTCAACCTCCATCTCGCGGGTATATTTCAGGGCGAGGGACTCGGTGGCGGCCATTGCGGTCATCGCCACTGCCTCAGAGGCTTTTCCCCCTCCACCTAATAAAACCCCTGCGATGATGGCTGCCATGGAAGCGATGTTAAGTCTTTTCGACCTCTCGATCATCTGGGCTACATGTCTCGCCATCACATGTGCAATTTCGTGGCTGATGACTCCTGCGACCTCCTGCTCATTCTCTGTGGATACTAAAAGGCCGGTGGTCAGGAAGATGTGACCTCCCGGTATGGCATAGGCATTGGGATCCGTTCCGTTGATCAGATAGAATTTGAACTCGAAAGGAGTCGGGCCCGCCTGAGCAACCAGTGAATGACCAACCCTGTTGATAAAGGTCTGGAGGGTCAAATCTCTCACCCAATCGACCTTCTTCTCCATCTCAAGAATAATCTTCTTCCCTAACTTCTTCTCCTCCTCGGTTGTCATTGCCCATGAAACTTTTACGGGACTGATAAAGAGAAGACAGAGAAAAAGAGAGATAACCCAAATTGAAGTTTTCTTCCGGGAGTACATCTTTTTATCTTTTTTGAAGATCATTTCAGTGAAGTTAATATTAACACGTTCCCGTTGTCTCGACAACGAAAAAAAACCCTATATATCCTCTCCATTTGGGTGGGGTTTGGATGGTGGGAGTAAGAGGATATATAGGGCTATAAATTCAGTCTTATAGTCTGATGGTCGTATCGTCTTTTCGTCGGTGGCAAAAGGTCTTATTGACTACAAGACGATGTGACGATAAGACTACCGGACGATCAGTGTTGCAGACAGGGATGATAAATGGTCATCCCTCCGATTTTATCAGATCTCCATTTTAACCAGTCGTAACTCCTTTTCAAAAAATTGCTCTCCTCCGTTCGAATTCTTTTCTTTTCTTTCTTCTTTGGATAAGGTCCATATCTTTCCCTAAGAGTGTCCTTCATAAACCTTCACCCCCCTTTTTGTTTTACCCCGATAGAAAGTCGAAGAATTTCTAATGGGGTTTACATCCCTCTCCAATTTTTAATCGATTCATTAAGATGTCGAACCAAACCATAAAGACCTTTGACGGAGAATTTCTCCCTTCTCTCCTGATGAATGGGATAGGTTCTTCCGCCTCCTGGCCCTGACCCCTCGTTGAAATGGACCGGGGTTCTTTTCTCCTCTGCTTTAATTCTCTCCAATTCCGAGCCATGCTCCAGTTCCATCTCATGTTCGGTCAGGTGCCCGTTGATCCAAGCCCAACTCATCGGATAGACATCGGGATTCCACACAACCGAATAAAAGTGCCAAACAATAATGGTGAGCGTAGCTAAGATGGCTTCATAAAAATGGATGGCCCGCGCCACCTCAAAGGTCCACATCGGAAAGAAGAGAAGCCATTCCTCCTTGAACCAGAGGATGAAACCTGTGACGGTCATGACGATCGTTCCCCAGATCAATCCTAAATATTCCAGCTTCTCCCTGAAATTAAACCGTCCCATCTTGATCACTTTGGCAGGCCGGTTGAGGAAGAGGTTATTCTTCAGAGTCTCCCAGAGGTCTTTAGCATCCTTCCACATGGGGATCATGTCGATCACAATCCTTCTTCCCCTTTCCGTAAAGGCAAGATAAAGGAGGTGATAACCTCCCAGGGTGATCGTCGCCACTCCGGAGAGTCGGTGGAGGAACCCTCTGAAGGTCATTCCTAATGGAACATCCGTAATGGGAGAAGCCCAGAACGCCTCGGGGTACTTTAAAGCAAAACCGGTGATCACCAGAATCGTGAAGTTGATCGCCAGATTGAGGTGTTGAATCCTTTCATTCAAGGTCATTCGAAGATATTTTTTCGCCATGATTCCCAGCTCCTTATTCTTTAGGCCTCCGATCAATGGTCTTTCTCAACCAATCCATGAAGTTGAAGAAACTCAATCCTCCGATGACGGCCACAATCAGAATAATGTAGACGATTCTTACCCATCCCACCACCTTCTCGCCAAAGTCCACTCCCCTGATGTCAGCCAGTGTATGAATCTTTCCTTTGGAAAAATTGACAGAAGCTTTGGGATGACAAACACCGCAGGTCTTCTGGAGGTTATCCTTATGGATCATTGATTTCGGGTCAGAAGCAGCGCGGATGTCATGGACGCCATGGCAACTGGCACAGTTGGCTGAAAAGGTATCTCCGCCACGGTAAGAGAGGCCGTGAAAACTGTCGTAATAGGACTTGACGGGCTTCGTTGTGAAACGGTACTCCTTCGTGATTTGCTCGGCTGCATGGCACTGGGGGCAGGTCGTCATCGCAATTTTTCTCTCATGGACCGCTGACTCCGGATCAGACCTCGGTTTGATCGAATGGGTCCCATGGCAGGTCGTACAGGTTGGGTGATTAGGTCTTCCCCTAAAGAGTCCAACTCCGTGGACGCTTTCGGCAAATTGCTTGCTTTCTTGGGGATGGCAGGCTCCGCAGGTTTGAACAAGATTGGTTCGATACGTAGGCGATTTTGGATCGGCAAGACGGGTCACATAATGGTGTCCATGACATGCCTGGCAGGTGATCTCAGCTTTTAAGCGATGGACGCATGTTTTATATATTTTCTCCGACTCCTCATGGCATATCCCGCAATCCACCTTCCGGTCGGCCTCCTTGACCCCTTTTCTGGCGTGGGACTCATCAAGGATACGGGCGTGACAGTCCGTACAGGAAAGTTTTCCATGGACCGCTTTTTTGAATTCCCCCTCCGATACGAAGAGAGAGACTTTATTCCCACGGGCGTCTTTCTTCGATAATTTTTCGTCCTGATGGCAGCTTAAACACTTTGAGTTATCCCCCCAGGCCATTTCTCCCATCATTCCATAAAGAAATAAAAGAGAAAGAGCTCCCAGAGGAACCATCCAGGCTTTATGCTTTCTCCACATCATGCCGGAACCCTCCTTGGAATAAGAAAAGGTAGAAACCTCTCTTTTAAATTCTCCCTCTCAATCTTTTCAAAGGCGCACTCCACGGCTGACTTGACCTCTTCCAGATCGACCGGTTTCATCGCATGGTAGAAGATCCCCGCGCCCCTGAGGCGTTTGACCAGCCCGAGGGAAGCCTCCGAGGAAATGACGATGACCTGGATCCTCTCATTGATCTTCTTGAAGAGAGGAACCAGGTCAAAAGCCTTCACCCCTTCCATCTCGTCATCCAGAAGGACGACATCGATATGTCCTTTTCTCACCTTGCGGATCATTTCGCTCACCAACGTTGCCGTCTCCACTTTATAGCCGAGGCCATGCAAAAAAGTGGAGAGCGATCTGACCCATAAATCATCCTGATAGGCTATGAGAATGATCTTTGCTTTCATCCCTGTCTCTTCAACTCCTGCTATTCTACCCTAACCCCTGTGGAAAAGGAATCTTTTTTTTATTAAGTCGCCCGGATGGGCATCTCATTTCTCCTGGAAGAGGAGAAACTTGTTCCGATAAAAGAGGATAAGAGGATACCTGCCGGGATCAACTGGGCTAAAACCACAATGATCCCAAAGGTAAGGAAGAACCATATCCCGATCAGGCCAATTCCTCTAATCCCTCCTGCATAGGCAATCCCCAGAGAGAAGAGAGCAATGGCTGTAATCAGGACGAAAACCATGATGATTAAAATCCGTTTCAACTTTCTATCCATCCTATGCTCCATTCCTGTTTCTTGATTTTTTAATTCTCAACCCTCAACTCTTCATTCTTAACTCATAACTCCCATATCTACTTCTCCGCGGTCACGGGCTCATATCCTGGAAGGCTCATCTTCTCTTCGGCTGTTGCCTTTTCCTGAGACTTCTTTTTCATAATGAGGCCTGTTGCCGTACCGATGAAAGTGAAGAAGAGAATCGCCGCTGGTATTAATTGAAGCAGAACAATAATCGCTCCGATGATGATGAAAACCCAAAGAGCGGCTCCTGCATCCTTCAAACTCACTGACCTTGCAAATGCAGGCGTTGAAATGAGGCTGATGAGCGCAATCATCAAGCCAATTCTGAAAAACTTATATCCTTTTTCCATCTTTTATTCCCCCTTTCAACTTGTCTCACAAGTATTGCATTTCGTGTGCCAACGTTAAACCTTAAATCACGATATGCTTAACTATATGATTTAACTTATTTTATTAAAATGTTAAAACTAAAGCGGCAAGCATTATGTATATTTATAATATACTTTTTGTGGAGTATAATTTGAGCAATAATTCACTAATTGGCAGAATTAATTGATTTTTAACAAAATATAAAATAAATATACAATTATAATCTTTTAAAATCCTAATGTGCGGGCAAGAATGGAGAAGGCAATAATGGGGATCAACCAGCAGAAAAATGTTATTATAAAACAGAGACTTACATCATCTGTTTCGATCTTCTTAATCTCTCCGTATTTGACAATTAAAATCAGGCCGAGGCAAGCAATCCCAACCACTACGATAGACCATCCCAGAATCAACCATTTAAAGAAATCGGACACTTCGCTTCGCTCTTTCTTGGAATATTGGAATAGTGGAATACTGGTTAAATGATCACCAACTGCAAGAGATGCAGATTTTTCCCATCATTCCGTTCTTCCTTCATTCCATTATTCCTTTTTCATTCTTCTCTTGCTCGAAGACCATACTTCCTCATCAGGGCCTGAAAATTCGGCCGGAGCATTCCCACCTCTTCTGCTGCCTTTGTCACATTCCATTGACTCCGTTCCAGGGCTTTGATGACAAATGCCTTTTCTACATCCTCTACGGCTTTCTCCCTCAGTTGCTTTTTGATCTCCTTCAACTCATCACTGGTCGCCGGAATTGTATTCTCCATCTCCTCACTTACCCCCTGGCCGGGCAGGATCAAATGCTCAACCCGCACCATTTCCTCATCCATCATTACGACCGTCCGCTCGATAACATTCTCTAGCTCTCTCACATTCCCCGGCCAGGGATACTTCATTAATTTCTCCATCGCCTCAGGGGTAAACCCTTTGATCGCCTTTCCCATCTCTTCGGAATACTTTTTAAGAAAATGGACAGACAGGGCGGGGATATCCTCATGGCGTTCCCTCAGAGGAGGAAGATAAATCGGAACAATGTTCAGGCGATAATAAAGATCCTCCCGAAATGTCTCCTCTTTGATCATCTTCTCCAGGTCCTTATTGGTTGCGGCAATGAGCCGGATATCAACCTTTTTGGCCTTTGTCCCTCCCACAGGCGTAAACTCCCTCTCCTGCAATACCCTCAGGAGCTTGGCCTGAATGGCCGGGCTGATGTTGCCAATCTCATCGAGAAAGACCGTTCCGCCGTCCGCCACCTCAAACAGTCCCGGCTTGGTCGTCACCGCGCCGGTGAAAGATCCTCTGACATGACCGAACAGTTCGCTCTCCAGCAGATTCTCTGAAAGGACCGCGCAGTCAACGGTCACAAATTGCTTGTCCCTTCTCGCGCTATTAAAATGGATGGCCCGGGCGATCAGCTCCTTTCCGGTGCCGCTCTGTCCATTGATCAACACGGTGCTATCCGTCGGAGCCACTTTTGCAATGATCCGGTAGATCTCCTGCATCTTCTTGCTCTTGCCTACGACGTTATGAAATCCGTATTTCTCACGAAGTTCTTGTCTTAGATAAACGTTTTCCAGAAGAAGGTTCTTCTGTTCAATCGCCTTTTTTACAACGATGGAGACCTCATCCGGAGTAAAAGGCTTGGGAATATAGTCGAAGGCCCCCAATTTCATGGCCTCGACCGCTGTCTCCACGGTGGAAAAACCAGTGATCATGATCACAATCGTATCCGGATATTCCTTCCGCAATATCCGGAGGACTTCCATTCCATCGATCCCAGGCATTTTCAGGTCGGTGATGACGATATCAAAAGGATTCTCCTTCATCTTCCCGAGGGCCTCCGTCCCGCCCGAAGCGGTCTCCACTTCTAACCCTTCCTCTTCGAGAATTCGCTGACAACTTTCACAGACAATCAGTTCGTCATCGACCACCAAGATCCTCGGACTGGATGCCATGCACTCCTCCTCTTGAACCATCTGTCAGAATCCTACCATAAATTAAAGAATCCTTTCAATCTCCACCCGATGGCAGACAGGGATTTTTCAATCCGCAATCGGATGAAGCTTCCTCTCTAAATCTCTTAGGTCGGAGAGGACGGAGTCCCCATTGTTTTTGCGCGAGCGGTCTAGATAGAACGCCTGGATTCCCATTGAGCGGGGGACCAGATAGTCGAATTCATAATGGTCGCCCACATGGACGATCTCTCCTGGTTCGGTTTTGAGGATGCCACAGATTTGTTGGTAGAACTGAGCTGTTTTTTTCACCACCTGAAAATCCGAGGTGGCTGAAAAGATGTGATCGAAATACCTTCCCATGCCTGTGACGTCCATCTCAATATCGATAAATTCCCTCCCTGCATTGGAGGTCAGGACCAAAGGGTATCTCTCTTTTAAACGCTCCAGGATGTGATGTCCATCTTCATAGGCGCTGATCTTGTCGGCATAACGCTCCATTAAGGTCTTCCATGTTTCGTCGAGTTGAAAAAACCTGAACCAATATTTGATGTCATACCACTCGACCGCCCCTTCCCCGACCTTCTGGTATTCCTCCACGATCAGAGCCTTGGCCTCATCGAAGGAAAGGCCTTTCTTCCGTGCATAAAGCTTGGGGACTCCGTCGAGCCAGACCCAGTCCGTAAACTCCGAATCAACCAGCGTTCCATCCATATCAAAAGAGATAATTTTTGGCATAAACGTGTCAAACCTCAATTCTTGCCGGTGAAGAAAGCAACTATATTATAAAATTCGAAATTCGTATTTCGTGCTTCGGATTTATATTCTTTCAATGATCACATCTCCCGCATTCCGGATCTCCTTTTCCAGATCGGCAATGACAATCGCCCGGGACAACGGATAGGCCTGGGAGGTGAAAATAGTAATACACCTCTTCTCAAACATCAATGAAGGCGCATGGGGCTGGTGGGACCGGACCAGCACTTTTTTCCGGTATCTTTCCATCAAACGCTTAAAATAGGTTCCCCCGAATCGGGGCCTTCCCCATGAATCTCCCAGGAGATCCCCATCTCCTTCGAAAAAGTCTCCCCAGACGATCCTGTCCCAATGGGTGTCTCCCCACTCTATTCGATCGATCTCTTCAAGGGATTTCAACTCGGGTAGCGCGCCGTGAAGGGCTACCAGTCCATTGGCCGAAGCGGCGCAGAGGGGCAAGGTGGAGAAGACCCGTCCGTATTGTTCCCTCTCCCCGGGAAAAAGAGATTCCCAGAAATTGGCAGGGCGCAACTCTTTGATCATTTGCCCCTCATGATTTCCCGCAAGAAGAAATATCTCTTCCGGATGTTGAAGTTTCATCCGGAGCAAATAGTTGATATTCTCTTCGGAGTCATCCCCCCGATCCACATAATCCCCTAAAAAGACGATTCGGTAAGGCTTCTTCAAGTAACGGCTGAGGACCTTCTGCGAAGCATCCATATCTCCATGGGTGTCTCCCACAAATACAACTTTCCCTTCCGGAGGAAGGTGAATGAGCCGGGAATCCTGAACTAAAATTTTCTCCACTTCCTCAAACAGGGTTTCTTGATTCATTCTATCCTTTTACCACTTTCACATGAACCTGCCGGCTTCTCGGCCCATCGAATTCGCAGAAGAAGATCCCCTGCCAGGTCCCGAGGAGGAGTTTCCCTGATTCGATGAACAGAGTCCGCGAACATCCGACTAAGCTCGACTTGATATGAGCCGCTGAATTCCCTTCAGAATGCTGGTATCGATCCTCGAAGGGAACGACCTTATTAAGTTCCATCAGGATATCTTTGGGGACGCTGGGATCGGCATTTTCGTTGATCGTCACCGCAGCGGTCGTATGGGGAGTAAAAATCACACAGAGGCCCTCTTTCACTCCTGTCTTTTGAATGGCTTCTGCGACCGGCCGGGTGATATCGATCAACTCCGTCTGCTTCGAACTCCTCACCTGAAGGGTCTGAATCATCACTCTCCCTCCCCTTTCAATATAACATCGATGACTTATTTTCATATCACATCCGGCGAAGAATCTCAATAAAACATTGTGGGATTGCACTGGTTCAGATTATGCCTTAAACTGTAAGGGATCATTTCAGGCCGTATAGAGGAGAAAGAAAATGGAAGAGAATATTCAATCCTTTTTGACACCCACACCGATCATTGACAGCGGCCACAAGATCGTCCAGGAATTTGCATTAGAAGTTGCCGGCGGGCTTACCGATTCCGTGGAAAGGGCGGTGAAACTCTACCTTGCCGTCCGCGATGATATCCGTTATGACCCTTACTCTCCTTTCTATCTGCCCGAGCATTACCGTGCAAGCTATGTGCTCAAGCGGGGCCGGAGTTTCTGTGTGCCGAAGGCATCGCTTCTTTGCGCCCTTGGAAGGGCCTGCGACATTCCTTCACGGGTGGGCCTTGCAACTGTCCGGAACCATCTTGCCACGAAACAGCTTATCGATTTTCTCGGAACCGATCTTTTTGTCTCTCATGGTTTTGTGGAGCTTTATCTTGAGGGGAAGTGGGTCAAGGCCACGCCGGCATTCAACCGGGACCTCTGCAGAAGGCATCACGTATCTCCGCTTGAATTCAATGGCCGTGAAGATTCTCTCTTCCAGCCCTATAATTCGGAAAACAGGAAGTTTATGGAATATGTGGCGCTCGAAGGGGTCTTTGCCGATATTCCGGTGAAACATATTATGGCGGGATGGAAAAAGGCTTATGGCGAAGACCGGGTGGATAGCTGGATCAGGAAGTTTGAAGAAGAAGGGGAACGCAATCTTCGGGATTTTGAGTCCGAGGATGTGTTGAACCAATAGGAAAATTAAACTGCTTGAAATCCCTTTTTAAATCGGGTATGGTGGAACCATCGATAGAAGGAGAGGAACGAGGATGCCCCAGAAAAAGGTCTCAGAAGTTTTGAAACTGATCGAATTTCTCAATGAGGAGGTCAGAGAGGTTTCAAAGAGATTGAGCAGAGTGACGCCCAAAGAGGTGAGTGAAAAATTGGGGACCCTTGCCCTTATCAGGGAGAAGGTCCTTAACCTCCAGATCGACTTCCCTCCGGAGATCGAGACCAAACTCTCCCAGATCTACCCTTCCCTCGACAAAATCAGAACCAAACCCTCCTGATTTGCAAAGCAAATAGTTCGGAGTAATGAGTTCGTAGTTCGGAGTATTTTTTATAAGTCTTTGAAGGATTTTATCTCCGAACTCTTAACCCCGAACTCCGAACTGTTCAGTAAAAGGCCATACTGGCGAAGGAGACTACGGATTGCGTCTCCGGAGTGAAGGCCTGCCCATAGTTGAGGAGCATGCCCTTCTCTGCGTCCATCGCCTTGAGCATTGCATAGATGGCCGGCAGTCCGCAGATCCGCTTTCGATCCCGTTCCCCTGAAATGGAAGAGAAGAAACCCTCTCCATCCATTCTCTCGGCATGTTTTAGCATCTCCCTGTCTTCCTCTTCAAGGATCCGGAGATCATACTCTCCGATTCCCTCCCGGTCACCAAACTGAAGACCCATATGGGCGAGGTCAGCGCTGGCAATATAACAGACCTCTCTTCCAAGGGAGGATACTGATTCTTTGATTGCCTCAATGAACTGACGGATGGCCGGAAGTTCCATCGGCGAAATTCCGCTCTCAACCGCTTCATGGAATGATCCGCTCACAATGGGAACGATCCTGACAGGTGCGGGGTCCGGAAAGAGATACCGGAGAAAGATGCACTGAAACTCGATCGAATGCTCGCTCCGATGGATCCCCTCGTCCATGAAAAGATCATCAGGGCATCGGGATTGAATCGCATCGACCAGTTCTCGATCCACCTCTAAAGGGCCAAGCGGGGTGATGAACTCCTTTCGGGTCAGAGAGAAAGGATGTCCCATCAGGGTATGGGCCGTCCCAAAGATGATGAAGCAGTCCGGCAAACGGTTCTGCCACACCTCCCGGTGGGCAAAGGCGTAACAGGAGCCTCCCCGTTGGAAATCGATGTGCGGAGCAATCACGCCTTTCAATCCCTGTATCTCTTTTCTCTCCGGAAGCGGCCCCGGACCCTCCGGCCCGGTAAAATACCCAAGGAGTTGATCCTTTAGCCTCCCGGGTTCTCTTTCATAACTCTTTCCGGCAAAGGCGGCCTCTCTAAAAAAAGCCTTCTTGAACCCTTCCTCTTTCTGCCTCAGGGCTTCCTGGAATTTCTCCCCTTCGAGAAAGAGGGTGTCATCGAGTTGACGGATGATCTCCTCGATCTTTTCTGTAAAAAGAAATTCTCCGAATCTTCTCATGTATTCGGTCTGGATATCCAGAATCGAATGACGACCATCGAAGAGGGAGACGATGAAGTAAAGAGGAGGGGGCAGAAAGAGGGCCTTGTCGCTAATATTCTGAGGGTCCTGAAGACAGAGCAGGGATTGGCCTGACCTCTGAATAGGAAAGATAATTACATTTCTGAGCTTGGGAAAATCCACGCAACTTCCGTGCTCTCATCAGGCTGTAATGGTCAATGCCCCGTGTTCCGACTTCTGCAGTTCGGGATGTTTGAGGGCCAGTTCGATCGCCTCATCCATCTTTTGAATAAACTTGAAACTTAACTGATTTCGGATATGTTCCGGAATTTCCTCCAGATCCTTTTCGTTCTTCTTCGGGAGGATGATCGTCCTGATCCCCGCGCGCATTCCCGCCAGGACTTTCTCCTTGATCCCTCCAACGGGAAGGACGAGGCCTCTCAGGGTGATTTCTCCGGTCAGGGCCACATCGTTGCGGACAGGTTTGTTCGTCAAAAGAGAGGTCAGAGCGATAAACATCGTGATTCCGGCCGAGGGCCCGTCTTTTGGAATGGCGCCCGCAGGGACATGGATGTGAATGTCATGCTTCTCAAAGAAGTCTTCTTCAATCCCAAGATCTTTTGCTTTCGATCGCACATAGGCCAGCGCCGCCTGGGCGGACTCTTTCATCACATCGCCAAGTTGACCGGTCAATGTCAATCCCTTCTCCCCTCTCATCTTTGTCGCCTCCACAAAGATGATATCTCCTCCGGTGGGCGTCCAGGCCAGCCCCGTGGCCACACCCGGCTCAGAGGTCCGCTCCGCCACTTCAGGGAAGAACTTAACCGGCCCGAGAAATTTGTGGAGGAGCTCAGGAGAAATGGTCACCTTTTCATGATTATTCTCTGAGGCCACATCCTTGGCCACCCCGCGGCAGATGGCGGCAATCTCCCTCTCCAGGTTTCTCACTCCTGCCTCGCGCGTATAGGAGCTGATGATGACCTGAAGGGCTGCATCCTGAAATTCGATATACTCCGAAGTCAACCCGTGTTCAGTGATCTGCTTTAGAATTAGAAAATCCTTCGCTATCATCATCTTCTGTTCTTCGCTGTAACCCGGAAGCTCTAAGGTCTCCATCCGATCTTTAAGGGCATGAGGGATGGTATCGAGCACATTCGCCGTGGTGATGAACATCACTTTCGAAAGGTCGAAGGGGAGATCGATATAGTGATCCGAAAAGGAGAAGTTCTGTTCCGGGTCCAGGACTTCGAGAAGGGCGGAAGAGGGGTCTCCGCGGAAGTCCATTCCGATTTTATCGACTTCGTCTAACATGAAGACGGGATTGTTCGATCCTGCCCTCTTGACCCCCTGAATAATCCGGCCGGGCAGAGCGCCCACATAGGTTCTCCGGTGTCCCCGGATCTCCGCTTCATCCCTTACCCCGCCCAAAGAGAGCCGCATGAATTTTCGTCCCATGGCCCGGGCGATCGATTTTCCGAGAGAGGTCTTTCCGACCCCTGGCGGACCCACGAAGCAGAGGATCGGCCCCTTCATATCGGATTTCAGTTTCCTGACGGCCAGGTATTCGAGAATCCTCTTCTTCACCTTTTCCAGATCGTAATGGTCCTCGTCCAGCGTCTTCTGGGCGTTTTTAATTTCAAGATTATCCTCGGTCGCCTCCGACCATGGAAGCTCCACCAGCCAGTCGAGATAGGTTCTGGAAACCGTATATTCCGCCGAGGCCGGAGGAATTTTAGACAGACGCTCCAACTCCTTCTCCGCCGCGGTAACCACCTCGGGCGGCATCTTAGCCTTCTTAACCTTCTCCCTTAATTCTTTGATCTCGCTGGAGTGATCATCTAATTCTCCCAGCTCTTTTTTGATGGCCTTCAACTGCTCACGAAGGTAGTACTCTCTTTGAGTCCGATCCATATCCTCCTTCACCTGGGATTGGATCTTATTGCCCAATTCCAGAACTTGAACCTCTTTGTTCAGGATGAGATGGACTTTTGTCAGCCGCTCCCGGACATCAATCGTCTCCAGAATCGACTGCTTTTCAGGAGTGGAGACATTGAGATTGGAAGCGATCAGGTCGGCAAGAATGGGAGGGGATTTAATGTTACTGACCATCGAGCCAAGCTCAGAGGTAAGATAAGGGGCCAGCTCAACCGCCCTCTGAAAAAGATTCTTTAGGTTCATCATCAGAGCTTCTATCTCCACGCCCAGCGCAAATCCCTCTTCAATGGCATCCGTCCGCGCCTTGAAATAGGGCTCTCTCTGAATATATTCCCTCACCTTGATCCTCGAAACGCCCTGGACGATCACCCGCTGGCTTCCATCCAGCTCCCGGATCATCCTGAGAATCAGTGCGGCGACTCCGACCGAATAGAGATCGCCCTCCTTCGGTTCTTCGATTTCGGATCGCTTTTGAGTGACGATGCCGATGATCCGGTTCGAATCCATGGCATCATCGATCAATTTGACAGACCTCTTTCTGCCCACCATAATGGGCAAAATCAGGTCAGGGTAAAGCACAGTCCCTCTCAGGGGAAGGATGGGAAGTTCGGGAGGAACAATAATCTTTTCATCCCTTACCTTCTCCTCCTTATCTGCGCCGCTCTTTGGCAAAAAAATCATGACAACCTCCAAGGTTGATCTTTAGACCAGTATGTTTAAATATAACATAATCACTGTTAACCCGCCTGTCAATGTAAGCTATCCCAATGATTTATAAAATAAATTCCAATAACCAAATCCCAAATCCCAGATAAATTCCAATTACCCAATATCCAATTAACCAAAACTAAGATAAGAATGATTAGCTGTTTTGTTGAATTTCGGTCATTGATATTTGGTTATTATTTGATTATTGGTGCTTGTAATTTGGTTATTCTCATTAAGCTTCATCATAGGGTTTTCCGCAGATATTACAGGCCCCCGCCTCGTTGATGGCGCCGATGCAATTTCCATCACTGCATAACAGCCTATTCGACAAATCGCTCTCCTCGTCTTTCGCCAAGACCGGGTTTCCGCACCAGCAACAGAAACGGCTCTTCTCCGGTATTCTTTCCCCACATTCCCCACAAAGAATGGAAGGCAGTGCTTCTTCACAACGGGGGCATTTCATCTACTATTCCTCCTCGAGATCGAGACCTTTGATAAATCGGTCGATATCCCTCTTGTTTCTTTTCAGTTCATGCAGAAGCTTCTTGGTCCCCTCATCGGGAAAGAGGCGATTCAGATCATAATCCTTCCCGGGAAAGAGGGCGTTGAGATCCACTTCCCGCTTTTTCTCTCCTTCGGGTCTTATCTCCTCCGGTCTTGGGTCGTTCTCTTCTATTTTTGAACTTTCAACTTTGGAATTTGAGCTTTCCATAATCTTTATTCTATATAGGATAGCCCCCCCTCATTTGTCAACCTTTCGATTCCTTTAACAATTTCAGAGGTTGGAGAGCAATGAAGCACCCCGCAGCAGAGCTGCGGGGTATCTAATTCCTAAAAAAATCTCCTCCCCCTTGGAGAGACTGTGTCGTAATTAGCCATTCGCCCTTCGACACGCTCAGGACGAACGGCTAAGTCATTGATTCTTAACATACCGTAGTCCGTTCGTGGTGAGGTTCTCGAACCATGAACGGAATTACGACACAGCCCCTGGATGGGGGAGGATTAAGGTGGGGGTGATGAGAAGATCGTTTCCCCCTCACCCTAAAAAAATGGGACAGACCCGGTTCGGAATGTGTCTGTCTGCGGTTCGATGAATGCATTCGGGTTAGTTCGTGGTTATCGGTTCCGGGTTTTCGGTTTAAAGGCTACAACATCCACACCCCGAACTGTATCAGGACCTTCCGTATTGGAGTTGATAGAGCCGGTAGTAGAGCCCTTCCATTGCCATCAACTCAGAATGGGTGCCGATCTCCCGGACCCTCCCCTTGTGGAGAACGACGATTCGATCCGCATGCTGGATCGTGGAAAGGCGGTGAGCAATGACAATGGCCGTTCTTCCTTTGAGCAACCGTATCAATCCTTCCTGGATGAATCGCTCTGTTTCCGGATCGACATGCGAGGTCGCCTCATCGAGGATGAGGATTTTCGGATTGGCATAGAGGGCTCTTGCAAAAGCCAGCAGTTGCCTCTGCCCTGCGGATAAAACTTCTCCTCCCTCCCCGACCCTGGTTTGATATTGATTGGCCAACCGCTCAATAAACTTATCCGCATTCACGGCACGGGCCGCCTCCTTTATTCTTGCTCCGTCCGACTCCTGATCTCCCAGCCTGATGTTCTCTTCGATATCTCCGGCAAAGAGAAATGTGTCCTGCATCACCATGCCGATCTGTGACCGGAGATCGGAGATATCCCTCTCCCGGATATCAATGCCGTCGAGCAGAATCTTCCCTTCTTCCAGTTCGTAAAACCTTTCGAAGAGAGAGAGGAGCGATGTTTTTCCAGCGCCGGTGGCTCCCACGATGGCAATCGTTTCTCCCTCGCGAACGGAAAAGGAGACTTCGTTGAGGACCCGGTCCTCTCCATTATAGGAGAAGGAGACCTGTTGAAATTCAATATTCCCCCTGACCGTTCCTCTGACCGGCGAAAGGGGCGGATGAATCTCTTCCTCCTGGTCGAGTAACCCGAAGATTCTCTCCAACGAGGCCATGGCCGACTGCATGATATTATACTTTTCGGAGAGGTCCCGGATGGGCTGAAAAAACATCCGTATATAAGAGAGAAAAGCGACGAGAACGCCGAGGCTGATGGCTTCCTGAATCACCCTGCCTCCCCCGTACCAGATGAGCAGTCCGGTGGCGCCCGAACTTAGAATTTCAACAAATGGAACAAAGAAGGCATAGATGGAGATCTGTCTCATATTGGCCAGGCAATGAGCCTCATTGATCTTCTCAAATTGTTTTCCATTCACTTCTTCCCTCCTGAAGAGTTGAACCACCTGAATCCCTGCGAAATTCTCCTGGAGAAAACTGTTCATCTGGGCGATCTTGAACCGGATCTCGCGGAAAGCATCTCTGGCTAAACGGCTGAAGAAGAGCGTGGTGATGAAAATCAGGGGAACAACTAAGAAGGAGATCAGGGCCATCTCCCGATGGAGGTGGAGAAGGATGATAACGATTCCGACCAGTAGGACAACATCCCTGAACAGGTTGATGAGGACGGAGGTGAACATTTCATGTACATTCTGAATATCATTGGTGAGCCTCGTGACCAGCCTTCCCACAGGGTTCCTGTCGAAAAATGAGATTGGAAGGTTCTGGAGATGGGAGAAGACCTTCATCCGGAGGTCATGCACCATCTTCTGGCCTGCCATCTCCATGGCATAGACCTGAACAAAATTCAAACCGAAATGGAGGGCCAGGATGAAGACGACGAGGAGAGCAAGGTGAAGAACCCCTTCAATATCACTCCCTCTCAGGTGGAGCCGGTCCTCTCCCTCTAAGTCTTTCATCCGGTCCAGAGAGATGAAACAGTAAGGCCCGCTCCTTTCAAAAGAGGCAGGATATTTTGTGAGCAGGGCCTCCTCTTCCGGCCTCTGGGGGAGGAAGAGGTAGTACCGTTTTTCCGAGAGCAGGCCAGCCCTCTGAAAGAGGGTTGCCTCTCTGCGGTCCATCGAACTTAAGGCCTCCGGCGGAAGGAGAAATCTCCCCTCCTCTTTCATGGGGATAAGACTCTTTCCAAATTGCCGGAGAAGCCGCACCTCTTCCGCCGATCCATCCCTGCGGAGAATCACCTCCCTTGCTGATGGGGCAATGTAGCGGTCAATCGCCTCCTTGGTCAGGTAGGGAATGACCAGGTCAAGAAAGGCCATGACCAGAACTAAGAAGAGGGAAAGGCTCATCAGAAGCCAGTAACGCCTGAGAAAGGTCCCCAACCTGACCATCAGTCTCAGGTCGTAGGGTTTCCCCAATTTTCCCTCCTCCATATATCCGAAATCAGCGTACATCACTCAACCCTTGTATGAGGAGCACTCCGTTTGAGGAGCACTTCGTTTAAGGTTGGAGGTTAAAGCATTTGTCTTTAATCTCGCGCCTCAAGTTCTCCACGGAAGAACGTTCCTCAAGTCCTCGTAGAGGACGCTCCTCTTCCCTCTATCCGCTCTCCTTTTCCATCTCTTCTTCCATCTCCCGCTCCCGGTAAAGTTTCGCATAGATCCCACCTTTTGAGAGAAGGGAAAGGTGGTCTCCCATTTCAGCCACCCTTCCCTCTTCCAGGACGATGATCCGGTCCGCCCTCCGGAGCGGCGCAATTCGGTGGGTGACGAGGATGCTTGTCTTTCCCCTGAGAAACTTCTCCAACCCGTCAAGAATCCGTTCTTCCGTCTGGATGTCCACAGAGGAGAGTCCGTCATCGAGAATGAAGATGGGCGGATTCATCAAGATTGCCCTGGCAATCGCAACCCGCTGTCTCTGTCCGCCGGAGAGGGTGATCCCCTTCTCGCCGATCACCGTATCCATGCCCGCGGGAAACCCCCTGATTTCATCATCAATCTGTGCCATTCGCGCCGCCCCTTCGACCTCCTCACAGGAGGCGCCGGGTTTTCCGAAGGCAATATTCTCCCTGATCGTGTCGGAGAAGAGAAAGGTATCTTGAGGGACATAGCCGATCTCTCCCCTCAATAGCTTCAAAGGAAAACGATGAATTTCAATGCCATCGAAGAAGATAGACCCTTCCGGAGATTCCATCATCCGAACTAATAAATGGCATAAGACGGTCTTGCCTGAGCCGGTCCTTCCGACGATGACCACCTTTTCCCCTTGACGGATGTTGAGATGAATGTCCTCAAGAATCGGAGTCTCTCCATTTCCTGATGAAACGGTCAGGCCTTTGATCTCAATCCTCCCTTTCAGAGGATTGGACGTGGTGGCTTCCGGAGCGTCGGAAATTTCGGGCGCCTCCCCGAGGATCCGGTTGATGCGGCCCATCGAGGCCGCCCCCCGCTGAATCATATTGATCGCCCATCCTAAGGCCATCATCGGCCAGGCAAGCATTCCCAGATAACTCATGAAGGCCACAAAATCGCCGGTCGAAATCGAATGGAGGATCGTCAGCCTACCGCCAAGATAAAGGACAAGAGCCATGGAGAGATTGGAGAGAAAGAGGAGAAGAGGAAAAAACATCCCCCAAATCCTGGTGATGGACACATTCTTCTTGACATAATCCCGGCTCACGCGGGAAAGTTTTTCCTTCTCCGACTCCTCCTGAACATAAGCCCTGACGACACGGATTCCGGCGATCGACTCCCTCACCCTTTCGGTAAGCTGGGAGAATGTCTTCTGAAGCCCCTCGTAGCGCTTGTGAATCGTCCGGCTGAAGAAGAGAGTGATCACCGTGATCAACGGCATGGGAAGAACCGCATAGAGGGTTAACAGGGGATGGATATAGACCATGAAAAAGAGGGTGAGGATTCCCAGGATGATCGTATCGACGATGAAGACCAGACCCAGGGCCATCGCCATCCGGACAGACTCAATGTCGTTGATGGCATGGGCCATCAGATCGCCTATCTTTGTCCGCGAGAAGTAGGAAGGAGAGAGGGTTTGGAGATGGAGGAAGAAGCGGTCTCTCAGGGCTTTCTCCATCCGGCGTGAAGCACCTAACAGGAGATATCTCCAGACATACCGGAACCCGCCGATGCCCAGGGCCAGAACGAGAATTTGTAAACCGTAAATGAGGAGGAGAGGAGAGGCGATATCGCCCGAAGTGAGATCATCGATGGCATGTTTGACTACTCTCGGGATGAGAAGCTGGAGGACATCGACAATGAGAAGAGCGGCAAGCCCCGTCAGGATTCGCCATCGGTTCTGAATAAGGTCTTCTTTTAGGGTCTTAAAAGACTTGATTCCTTCCATTTCCATAATAAGTAAATCTAATCGACCCTTCTCAGAAAAGTCAACGGAACAGATGACTGTTAATAATTAGAGTCTGTTTATAAACTAACGGTTCCCCAAAAGGTGGTCATTCCGGCGAAAGCCGGAATCCAGTTCTTTTCAATCCCGCCAAAGGCGGGACTGGATGCCCCCGTATCCAGTACGGGGCAGGCTCTTCAAGTCCGGCATGACGAGAAAAGTGCATTATAAATAGACTCTAATTATTGGGGGACTTCGATTGGTGGCCGGAGTCGATAGGCGGGGCCTGCTGCAGGTCTAACCCCGCCCCCTACATAGGCAGGACAGGAATGTCCTGCCTATCGGGCGCAATTAAATTTTTATCAAAAAATTTATGACTTCCTGTAAATGAGGTATTAGGATGACTAAATTTCTTGTCTAAATTTCTTGTCTTGACAACCTCTTCAGTTTTTGTGAAATTAAGGTTCAAAGGAAGAGAGAATGCCCCTCAAACCAAATCCAAATTCCACTCTTGATAAAAAAACTCCGGGGGGAATTCCGGAGGGCCTTCCTCTGGAAGAGGTCGAGCGTCTACAAAAACTTCATATCAGGCTCACCGACTTTGTCCTTCATCTTATTCAGGCTTTCCTGAGGACAGGATACTATACCTCTGATCATCCTGAATCGAAAAAGGCAAAGGAGGGCCTCTACCAGAAGTTCAGAGATCTTTTTGACGAGGAAGATGAGCTGGCTTTTCTCGTGCGGGAAGAACAGGGGGGGCAGGAGATTTTTGTCGAAGGCGTCCTCCCCGAAGCCCAGAAATTAAGCAGGATGATGATGAAGGGGATGGGAGAACTCTATGTCCCGAAATTTGCAAAATATATGGAGCGCAAAGACTTGATCAGTTTGACCCTCAAAAGCCGGATGAAACAGGCCGAATTCAGCTCCTTCGTGGATATTATGAGCGAACCCACCCTGGTGGACACCCGACACAAACAGGATCAGGACCGGTTTGCGCAGGCCCTTTACACCCGCGGGATATTTAGCATCTCTTATGTCTTCAATGAAGAATTTCTCGCTCTGGAGCGGGAGATGCCCTGGAGAGCCCGGCTTACCCTCTCCCGGATGAGAAAGGACCTCAAGATGATCCCCCTCTTTCAGAAGATGATGGGACAGGACATCCAGGAGATCCGGATCAACCTCCTCCGGGACGCCCTCCGGCCGATTCGCCAATCCGATTTGCTCTGCGCCATATTGCGAAATAGCGATCTCGCCACTGCTTCCGAAGCCCTTGAGGAGACGATTGAGAACGAAATCGTCTCTTCCTTAAAGAAACAATACCTCCTCAATACCTCCAAGATCTTCTTACGCGACCATCTTGACCTCAAAAAACTTCAGAAACAGGACGGTTTTGAGAAAAAATCGGACCGTCTCGTGAAGAAGCTCTCCAGCCGCCTGAAAGAGGCTGCCACCGGCGAGACGCAAAATCTTCTCGAGGAGTTTTTCAGGCATCAGTTGATCGGCCTCGAAGACCTGCCCCCGGTCCTGAAAGACAAGATCCTTTTGGAGAGATTAACCGACAAGTTTCTCAGCTATACGGATCGGTTCTTCCAGCAACTCGACCAGGCCAAAGATAAGGAAGCGTTTCTCAATGTGGCCATCTCCTTTGTCAGGATGATTCCCGAACTGATTCGGAGGGATCGTTATCCGGAGATTCTTCGGATTTTTGAAACCCTCAAAGGCCACTTTCACCAGAGGAGGATGTGGTCGCTTCTCGCAGGCCAGGTCCTGGAGGAGATTGGAAAGGGAACGATCCCGCAACTCCTCAAAGAGAAATTTCTTAAAGGGAAAAAGGAAGTCCGGGTGGCAGTCATTCCTATTCTGGCCGCGCTTGAGATCGGGGCCATTCCTGTCCTCCTCGATATTTTAAAAACGAGCGAGGATCAGTGGGTGAGGAAGAATGCATGTGAAGCCCTGGTTCAGATCGGGCCGGTCGCCGCTGTCCATCTTCTGAAGGAACTTGAACAACAGCAGACCTCGGTTGAAACGACCTGCGATATTCTCAGGGTTCTTGGAGAGATCAAATCCCGTGAGTGGCAGGCCCCCCTTGCAAAGATCGCAAGAAGCTTTGCCACCCATGAACATCCTAAACTGAGGGAACAGGCCATTCATACCCTGTGCCAGGCCGGTGGACCTGATGGAGAGCAGACCTGCCTTTCCTCCCTGAATGATCCGGACCTGGAGGTGAGAAAGAGATCGGTCTGGTGCCTCGGCATGCTCAAAAGCGTCCCGGGCATCGGAAAGATGGTCGAGATGCTTAAAGAGTTAGCCGCAGCGCCATCTCCGCAATCCGAAAAACTCGAAACCCATATCTACCTCGCCTTTGGCCTTTCGGGAAATATCTCTATTGAAGAGAAGTCTTCGGAGCAGATTTTGATTGAGGTTCTGGAAAAAAGAGGGATCAAGGGATTACTGGGCTTTCTTCAAAAGAATCCTCTCACCGATGCCTCTCTTGCCGCGATCTGTGATACCCTGGGAAAGATCGGGACCGGGGAATCGGTCAAGGTTTTAACTCGATTGGAAAAATCTCAAAAAGGATCCTTGGTTCCAAAAATCAAAGAAACGATCAAGAAGATTGAAGATCGTATACACTCCAAAGGCGTAGGTTAAGGTTACGGTTACGAAGCCCGTTTCGGTTAATGGTAAGGGTTATGTTTTAAAGAATTAAATACGACAAGCGTATCCTTTTATAGACGATATGGGCCTCGTTTCCTTTACCGTTGCCGTTCGTCATTTCTGTTTGTGTGTTGCCAGAAAAACCCCGCACAAAATCATTCCTCCGCCCATCATCGTGATCCATCCGATCTCCTCACTTAACAGGAGATAGGCTCCGATCAGGGTGGCGAAAGGCTCCAGATAAAGATACATTCCAACAACTCCGGAATCTCTCCTTTCAAGAGCCGAATACCAGAAAAGGTAACCCAGCCCTGAACAAAAGACTCCCAGAAAGAGGATACCCGTCCAGGCGGTGAGGGAAAAATGGATCAGGTTGTTCCACTCTCCTTTTAAAAGGCTCAGGGGAAGGACGAGTAGGCATCCCGCAACCATAATGGTCGTAACCGTGGCTAAAGGAGGAAACCTTGAGATGAAGCCTTTTCCTCCGATGGTAAAACTAGTCCAGGCCAGCGCGCTCGCAAGCACAAGGAGATCTCCATAGGTGGAGGTGAATTGAAACAGCGAAAGCGAAAAGACCCCCTTTGAGATGATGAGAAAGATGCCACAAAAGCCCAAAAGGATTCCTGAGACCTTCCTAACTGTGATCGTCTCGCCAAGAAAGAACCGAGCGGAAAGGGCGATCAGGATGGGATTGATCGCAATGATCCATCCTGTATTGATGGCCGTCGTGTAGAGGAGTCCATAGGCCTGGAGAAGACCAAGGCCTGATACCCCCACCGTGGCGAGGATGAAAATGTAAATCCAGTCCCGGGGAGAAAATATTTTAAAAAAATTCCTATCCCGGTTGAGCTGGACAAGAAGAAGCAGTAGCGCGCCGATCGCATAACGGAGTGTCAGAAGTGTGAAGGGATGGACTTCTTTTAATGCCATTTTCGTGGCAATAAACGAAAACCCCCAGAAGATGACCGCTGCCAACGCCTGCCATGACATGATGGACCCCTCTATTTCCTTTTCGATATAATCGCCATTGATAATCTCGTAAAAAGCCTGAAAATCCCATCATCAGTCATTCCTGCGTAAGTCCCGCTCTTAGCGGGATATTTTCAGTCAGTTAGAATGATCTGGATTCCCGTTTTCACGGGAATGACGACTCTTTACGAGACTATCACTATTACCACAAAAAGATAAAAATATCACTTGACCTCTGCCAAATAGTTTGATACCCATTCAATCTAAAAACTCATAATGAAGAGAGTTGAAGTCTAAGCCGGCCGATGCCCAAGCCAATCCTTTACCCTTCGACATTCCGTTCGCCCTGAGGCTCTCGAAGGGGGAACGGTTCCCTCAGGAGAGGCTTGTCGAAGCATGAAATCGGTTTGAGCAACAGTCGGCAAAGTTCACTATCTCAAAACAAAAGGAGGAAAATCATGGAAGCTCCAAAAACCAAGACGACACTGGGTATTGATGAGAACATCGAGGCATTGCTCTGTTACGTTCTGGGATGGGTGACCGGAATTGTTTTTCTGGCTCTTGAGAAGGAGAACAAGTTCGTCCGGTTTCATGCCGCCCAATCCATGGCCGCCTTTCTGCCCCTCTTCGTGGCTGTAATCATTCTTGGAGTGATCCCTTTTGTCGGATGGTTTCTATCCCTGATCATCTCACTATTGACTCTGCTTCTGTGGCTCTTCCTGATGTTCAAGGCATTCAAAGGGGAGAAATACAAACTTCCCATCGCAGGTGATTTCGCAGAAAAGCAGAGCGGCATTTAATCCAGCATAAAACAAGGCAAAATTTATAGTTTTTTTGGAGGATGAATATTTCTATTCAACCTCCGCCTAATGGACTATTGACTTTCTGTATGCGTGATAAAAAAGGGGGGGCGCATGGAAAAGTTAAAAATTTTAGGGTTGGTTATGGTTAAACTTCTTCTGATCTCAGCAGGAATAGGCTATGCCCAGGATGACCCGGGGTGCAAGGATCATCCGCTTCTGAGCCGGATGCCCAACTTTTACATCGATTCATGCGAGGAGAAAGAGTTTGACCAATATCAATTTAAAGATTCTCAGGAAAATTGGGTGACAGTTGAAGGGACTTATTACTTCATCAAGTATGCTCTGAAAGGGGGGGCAAAGGCTCCGAGCGAACTCCAAATTGTACGCAACTACACCAATGCCATTCAGAAGATAGGAGGTAAGGCTGTCCTCGAAACCCGTGACAAAGCTTATTTAAAAGTGGAGAAAGGAGGGGGGACCACATGGGTTCATCTTGAGGCTCATAGCGTGGGAACAGCGTACAATCTGGTCTTTGTCGAAAAGAAAGCGATGGTCCAGGAGGTAACAGCCGGTGATATGCTTTCTGCCCTGAACAAACAGGGTTTTGTTGCGCTTTATATCAATTTCGACACGGACAAAGCAACCATCAAGCTTGAGTCCAAACCCATTATTGATCAAATCGTTAAACTCCTAAAAGATAACCCCGGGTTGAAGGTAGGCGTTGAGGGTCATACTGACAGCACAGGCACTCCGGCAAGAAACAAAACCCTTTCACAACAGCGCGCAGAGTCTGTGGTCAGCGCTCTGGTGAAAGCAGGAATTGATGCAAAACGTCTTGCCGCCGCCGGTTGGGGACAAGACAAACCCATCGCCGACAATAAAACCGAAGAGGGCAAAGCTAAAAACCGCCGGGTCGAAATCGTTAAGAAATAAATTTTCAAAAGAAAGGAGAAATTTATGCTCGGGAAAATGAAGAGAACTGTGGCTGTCGGAGTTGGGTTTTTGACTTTATTTGTTTTTCTAAATCTTGCCAGTCTGGCGGTCGCAGAGCCTATTGTTGGAACATGGAACTATTCCACATCCAATCACTGGGCAAAAGGTCCTGTTCCGGCAGGGAAACCCAGTAAAGGAGAGGTCGTCATTACTCAAAATGGCGGCCAGTTTAAAATGGAATTTAAATCAGGTATGGTTTTTAATCCTCCACAGTTAAAGTATTTTGAAGGCAAGAAAAAAGATAAGGACTATATTTTTTCAAATAGTGCAAAGGTGGATAATGAAGGAGGGATTGCCAATAATTCCTGCACCCTGAAAATGGTAAGCAACAATCATTTCCAAGGAAAATCATCCTCAGAATATAGCCAGGGCCCAATATCTTTCCATTGGGGATTTGATATTGAATTGAAGAGATAGGTGGGACGGGGGGAGGGTCTTGCCTTTTGCATAAGTTTGCATCGAACAAGACCTGCCCCTTTTTGTTATTAGTCGCTTTTCTCCTTTGACTTCTCCATTTGCTTCTGCAACTCCTCAAGAGCCTTGGTCGCTTCTTCTATATTCTTTTGCATCTCCTTGGTGGCATCCTCTGTAGCCTTCTGTATCTCCTTGGTTACTCCTTCCATCTGTTTCTGCATCTCTTTGGTAGTTCCTTCCATCTGTTTCTGGAACTTACCCACATCCCTCACCATTCTCCTTGAACTGATCTCTCCGGTGATCGTCAAGAGAATCAACAGGGCCCCGATGATTCCGAAAACAAGCCAAGCCCTTTGTGAGGGGATCTGGTGAACCACGATGGTTGCAATGATAGTGAAATACATCGCCAGAGCTACCCCTACAGCGCCCCCGATATACGGAACAATTCCAAGCACGCAGGTGATTGGCGTCAGGGCTGAAATGTAGGCCGCACACCGGTAGGCTGTCTCGTATTCTTCCTGAGAGCCCATCAGCTTCCATATCAAATAGAGGATGGCCGCGCCGACAAAACCGAATATCCCCACGATAATAGGGACCAGAATAATTGAAGCCAAACCCATCGCTAATCCTGTGGCAACCTTCAGGCCAATAATGCTGAATATGCTCTGGATCAAGCCCCCGATGACACCCATCGCTATCATAAAGATCAGCGGTTTAATATAACCACCTGTCTTAGGCATTTCTTTAAAAAAGGCCTGGGGTGAGGTTAATACCTTGATCGCGGTCTCTTTGATTTCATTTAAATCAATGCTTTCCTTCTCCATATTTCCTCCTTTCAGCAGGTTTTCAAAAGATTCTAAAAATTTCGGAAATTTTATAACAAACTCAAAATATTTCAAGCAAAAAAATAGATCAATAAAGTGAAAAACCCTGGTCCTGAAAATCGGGATCAAAGGCGAAGGCCTTTTCTACGCCTCTTCGCTTCATTACGATAAAACTTGTGCAATCCACTAAACTGATCCCTCGCTTTCCAATCCTTTCGAGTTCCCTTACCGCCTCCTCATGCAACTCCATATCAACCCATTCCACCTCAAACGATTTGGCATTCCTCAGAAAGAGAACCGCTGAAGGAAGCCCTAATCTTTCTTGGAAGAGAGCAACGCTTTCCAGCAGAATATAATTGTGTAGGAGAAATGTCTCTCCAGACTCCAAAACATTTTGAAATTTATTATACGCAGCAGCGTGATTAGGATCATTCTTATCTGCCAAGGCATAAATGGCCGATGTATCCAGGAAAATCATTTCTGGAGGACCTCCTCAAGGGCTTCGTCATGTCGCTCGGATATGGGTTTAAGACGACCTTGCTTTGAATGACCTGAACCGATAAATGTAAAATCCTTTACCGAGAAAGTTCTATGGCGATCGGGTTGGGAAATATCTTTTTTTACGATTTCTCGTATCACCCCTGCAATCGATTTCTTCTCCTTGAATGCCCGATGCCTTAGCAGGTCATAGACCTCTTCCTCTAATTGAATCTGAGCTCGCTTCATAATAAATTCCTCCTGCATCTTCTTGCTTTTAAATTTAACATCATGATGTCATGGTGTCAAGCATTTACTTTTTGAAGAAAGTCTTCAAATTTTACAAGATATTTCGGGTCAGGAGACCCGAATCTACCCTCTTATTATACAACCCGACGTGTAGGGGGCAGGTCTCCTGACCTGCACTCAACGGGTGATCATGGAGGGCAAGGCTTAAATCCAGACTTAATCGGGATGACAAAAGCAACTCTCAAGGGTTGCCCTACAAAATCGCTCAATTTAGGTTCCAGAAAATCCAATAAGTTTTAAATCTTTTTGCCTTTTGACTTAGATCAAGGAAAAAGCTTTTGAAGCAGGCTATCTTTAAATCAAAAATAACCCAAGGGAGGAATAAAAGATGGCAACGAGAAAGATTGTTAAGATTGATGAGGAAAAGTGTAATGGATGTGGTCTCTGTATTCCCAACTGTGCTGAGGGTGCGATTCAGATCGTGGACGGGAAGGCAAAACTAATAACAGACAAGTTCTGCGATGGTCTGGGCGCCTGTCTTGGACATTGTCCTGAGGATGCCATCACCATCATTGAAAGAGAGGCTGAAGAATTCGATGAAAAGGCAGTGGAAATTCATCTCCACAAGAAACAGGAGGTTCCTTCTCAGCTTCATCCTCAACCTAAACCTCAACCTGAATTTGCCGGCTGCCCTTCATCGAGGGTATTGCAATTCCAGGTTCCCAAACCCATCGAGACAGGGCCTGCTACCCCGTCTGTCTCCCAGCTCTCTCAATGGCCTGTGCAACTGAAATTAGTGCCTGTCAATGCCCCCTATTTTCAGGATGCGGATCTCCTGGTGGCTGCGGACTGTGTTCCTTTTGCCTACCCTGACTTCCATCAGGATTTTCTCAAAGGGAAGGCTGTCGTCGTAGGTTGCCCGAAATTGGATGATATCAAGCTTTACAGGGAAAAATTGACGGAGATCTTCAAGACGAATTCCATTAAGAGCGTAACCTTACCTTTTATGGAGGTCCCCTGCTGTTTCGGCCTGGTCAAGGCAACAGAGGATGCGATCGAAGCTTCGGGGAAAAATATTCCCTTTAAAAAGGTTAAAATCGGACTCCACGGAGAGATCAAACCAGAAGCAGAGGTAGGGGCCTTTAATCGTCCCCGCACCTTCGCCCACCCGCATTAACTAAATGGTTCGAGCAGGAGATGGGGTGATGGGGAAATAGGGAGATGAATTGCGGAATACGGGTTTTTCTGGGTCGTATTCCGCAATAAAACCACCTCTTGAACCCTCAAAAACAATGAGTTAATGAAACCTTGTGCAACTGCCGCTTCAAATTACCGAACATGTTACCCTCCTGGGGAGTGAGTTCTTTAACCTCTATCTCGTCCGAGGCGAGACCAATGCCATCATCGAGGGCGGGGTCAGCGCGGTCGCCTATCCTTTCCTGAACCAACTCAACCAACTCGATGTCTCTCCTGAATCCATCTCTCATCTCGTTATCCTCCACTCCCACTTCGACCATATGATGGTTTTTCCTCTCCTGATAAACAAATACCCCTGGATGAAGATCGTCTCTTCTGTCTTAAATCGAGCAACCTTTTTAAACGAGCGAATTATGGGAAAGATTTTTGATTCCGACAGGACGATGACTCTGACGTTGATGGAGGAAGGTTTAATATCAGAGGCTCCAACGCTTACTCCCTCAGCTTCATTTCCGCTCGATATTGCTCTGGAGGAAGGCTCGATCCTCGACCTCGGCAAGAGTGCGACGATAAGGTTTATCGAGGCGCCCGGCCACGCCCCTGACTGCCTCTGTGCTTACCTGGAAAAAGAAGAAACGCTCTTCTGCACTGATGCGGCGGGTTTCTACACGCCTCCTGATTTCTTCCGGCCCAATTACTGGTACCGTCTCGATGACGCAGAAAAATCCCTGGATAAGATGAAAACCATCGATCCCCGAATCCTGTGCCGGGGCCATTATGGAGCCATCTCAGGGAGAGAGGAGGTAAGGAACCACCTAAAAATGGGGCGGCAGGCCATTGAGGACTTTAAGACCTTTGCGCTGGAGAGGATTCAAGAAGGTTGGTCAATGGATAAGATAACAGAAGAGGTAACGGAGCGGTTTTCAAGGGGGTTCCTCCAGTTCTTTCCTCCTGAGGATAATCAGCGACTCTGGAGATTATTGGTCCAGAGGACCCTTGAACATCTAAATTTGGTTTCTAACTCTTTCTTGACGTCTTCGCCTGAAAAAGAGTGATGAGTTGCTCCACTTTTTTGCCCCCGCATTTCGGGCACTTCGCCTTGCTGGCGTCATGGTCTTTGATGCTGAGAATGAGAGAAAATTTCTTTTTGCATGCTGGACAACGATAGTCATAAGTAGGCATTGGCTCTTCCTCCCCTTTCAATAAAATCTAATGGGTTTCTCGCATATCTTTTGATTTCATAATATCAAAATCCAGCCCCTCCCTGTCAAGAGGCTTTTTGAGATTTCTGGAAAAACACAGAAATCTCTGATTACACCGATTAGGAACCGATTACACAGATTAGAAATCTGTTGATAAATAAAGAAAAATCTGTGGAATCATTTTTTAAAATCTGTGTAATCAGAGAGCGAAAGGTAGTTTTTCAGAGCTCTCACTTTTTCTTCAATGGCCAGAGGATCAATGGTCCTGTCAATCCGCCCAGCCCCAGGATCGCAAATGCCCAGCCCCAATTGGGAACAAATCCGAATCGAGTCAACGCATCGGCCGGATTGGTGAGATCCAATACATATCCGAAGGCAATGGGCGAAAGCGATGCCGCTCCCCAGCCCAAGAGGGATTGCAGGGCCATGGTCCTGCCTAATCCACCGGGTCGCGCAAGCTCGGTTACTCCCGTTGAAAGCACTGAAGACTCGCCCGTTACCATAAATCCATAAACGAGCGAAAGAACGATGACCAGCGCGATGGGAAAACCCCTTGTCCAGCCGATGATAAGAGAGAGCACACTGCTCCCCAACATCACCACGATGATTGTGTGAACTCTTCCGAATCGATCGGAGAGTGTGCCGCCTAATGCATTGGAGAGGGCTCCTGCTAATGTGACCGCTCCGGCAATGGCCGCACTGAGGCTCACCGCTTTCTCCAAATCATATTGGGCTGTCAGAAGACAGGCCGTGAGAAAAGCAACGATCCACCCTCTCATCCCGAACATCTCCCACATATGGGCCGCATATCCTCCGATCATCATCAGGGCAGGCCGGTTTTTTAAAATTTCTTTGAGAGGAATTCTGAGCTCCTCCTCTGCCTCTGTCCTCACCTCCTCGCCTAATTTGAAGAGGGCGATGATCCCTCCGGCGATTGGACCTAATGAGGTGATGAGAAAGGCCCATCTCCATGCGAAAAGAGAGTTGAGAATTCCGGTGAGAAAGAGGGAGATGGCTGCCCCGAAGGTGAAGGCGCCCACATAGATTCCTACAGCCCTGCCCCTCTCCCTCGACGAAAATCGTTCAGATACCATCCTCAACCCGGGCATATAGGTTCCCGCGAAACCAATCCCAATCAGTGTCCTCAGAAACATTGCCGAATAGAATCCCTCAGCCCAGAAAGAGAGGAGGATCCCGGCAAGTCCTGCCCAGAGCGAGGTCATAAGGTAGATATATTTCGTGTTGATATAATCGGTCAGCGAGGTGAAGAGGACGACCGCCAGGATATAACCGATCTGGTAGGAAGAGAAGATCCAGCCTGCTTCGCTATTGGTCAGTGACCATTCTTTCTGGAGGATGGGAAGGAGGGCGGAATAGTTATTGAAGACAAGCATCGTGCCGATCTCAGCGAGAGAGAGCCAGATCAGCCATCTGAAACGATCATCGAGCCTCATTGCCGACCTTTTTCTTCAGCAATCTCTGCTTCCTCTCAAGGAGAAGCTCGATCTCCTTCTCCCGATGAGAGGGAGTCATGGCCAATGCCTGATCCACATAAGCGATAGCCTTCTCAAACTCCTTGAGCCGGTGTTCATGATATTTTGCCAGTTCGATGCAGGGATGACCATCCCTTTTATAGGGCCATCCCATCATCTCTTCCCAGAGAGATCGGGCCTTCTCAGTCTCTCCGGTCTTTTTGAAGGCCGTGGAGAGCCATTTCATCACGTCCCAGGCAAGCTCATCGTCGCACCGCTTCAGGGCAATCTCGAAGCAGGGGATCGCCTTCTGACGATCTCCATGATCCCAGAAGAGTCTCCCGAGAGAAAAATGTTCCACTCCCTTCCTGGGCCGTGCCGCCTGCGGATCATGGTAGATGAGATGAATCCTCCCTGCCAGGGCCACCATCGTGAGGATATCCATCCGGTTGTGGTAGAAGACGCGGTGGATCTTTCTCGCATCTCCCGTCTGGATATAGTCGAAATAGAGGGAGGGAATCCACTCCGATGGAATATCATCCTCTCTCTCCATCCCCAGGAGTCTTGATTCCAGTGTGACCAGACGGCAGTTCTCATAGGCCCCTTTCCAGATCTTTCGCGATGGATAGAGGAGGTCGAAGTTGGGCATCTCCCTGATCTTTGAACGCTTCCGCGAAAGGATGAATCGAGTCTCGAGGAGCGGAATGTCATAATGCCTGCCATTGAAGGTGACCAGGAACTGAAAGGAATCGAGGATCTCCTGCAGAATGGAAAGGGAAGCCCTCTCCTCCGAATAGTCTCTCATGAAGAGCTGGTGGACGACAAACCCATCTCCCTGAAAGAACCCTAATCCCACCATAAAGGCAAATGTGCCTGTGCCGCCTGAGAGGCCGGTCGTCTCCGTGTCAAGAAAGAGGGCCTTCCTGAAATCGAGCTCCTTCAACCGGTCGTCTCTCAAGAGGAGATGAGCTGGATAGGTGGGGATGTCGTGGAGCTCGGCCAGAGTCATCTCTCCGTATCGAAAATGAGGAGGGAAAAACTCCTCTGCCTGAAAGGTCTCCCCCTCAGGCGTGGAGATAACTTTTCCGTCAACCAGTTTGTCGATGGGAAAGAGTTCTCGCTTCCGATAGACCTTCTCCGGCCGGAGAAGACGATCCAGACGTCCCCTCAAGTCTCCCCCTCCCTCATCTTCTTCGATTGAGGCAGTAGGAGTTTTAGATATAGAGGAAAGTTGTTTGAGACGCTCTCTGAGATCCATCTTCAATAAGAATAGGGTTCGAGGATTCCAGGGTTCATGGGTTCGAGTATAAATTCATTTCACTTGGTCACTTGAACCCTTGACCCCTTGGCCCCTTTTTTATTTTAGTATTTCTTCCAACAACGCCAGCGCTACTTCTTTCGATTTTTCGCCCACCTCTTTCACCGGACCCACACAGGAGGGGCATCCGTATGGGCATTCGCATTTTGAGATGAGCCTCTTCGTCTTCTCAAGGAGACTCATCGTGTCGTCAAAGAGTTGGTGGCTGAATCCCATTCCTCCGGGATAATTATCATACATAAAGAGGGTGGGCTCAAAGAGATCGATCTTCTCGTTCGTCATCTCTTCCGGAGAGCTGAAGGAGGAATAAATTCCCTTCGAATCCCTCGAAAGCCTGATGAACCATTTCGCCCCCCGGTCTCCCACGCACCGGTTCAGATCGTGAGGATCGCACATCAGGTGAAGGGCGGCCATCGAATGGAAGGCATAGCCAAGCCCCAACACGCCTTCGATGGCTTCCAGTCTTGAATAGGAAAGTTGATCCAGCAGTTCCTTCTTAAATGTGATCCAGTAAGAAGTGGTGTGAAACTGGAGGTCCGGAAGTTCGATCTTTCCGTATCCCAGGTTTTCCAGAGTGTAGAACTTGATCTTCTTATACCCGACGATGCGCGTGGCAACCCTCACCTCGCCATGCTCATAGAAGATCCCCTCTCCTTGCTTTCTTTCAAAACCCTCCAGGATCGAGACATCGGTGTAGTCGATGGCATCGGTGTAGTAGTCTCCGGCTGTCTTCTTCACATAGGCCCTTCGATTGGGGTAATCGAGCCTCTCCACGGCGTAAATCTCCGACTCGCAGAGATAGACCGCTCCCTCATAGAGCGTGGTATGGGCGGCGGTGAAATCCACCTCTGCGATCACCTCCTCCCTTTTCTTCGTCGTATCGACCACAACGAAGTTCTCCTCGGAGGTTGAACGGAGGCTCACCTTCTCTGCCGGATAGGCATCCTTCGTCCAGTACCAGCGCTGGTCCACATAGTGAAGGGTTCCCTTCTCTTCGAGATATCGGAGGATCTCACTCAGGTCTTCTCTGCCAAAGCGCTCTCCATCCCGGAACGGGAGTTCGAAGGCGGCGCACTGGATATGGCTGAGGAGGACGAGAAGATTATCCGGATTGACCAGGCCGAATTCCGGCGATCTTCCGAAGAAGTAGTCCGGATTTTCGATGATGAACTGATCCAGAGGCTGGCTCCGCGCGATGAGAATGGCCAGCGACTTTTCCGTACGCCTTCCAACCCTTCCTGCCTGCTGATAGGTGCTGGCAATGGTTCCAGGATAGCCTGCAATCACACAGACATCGAGGTCTCCGATATCGATTCCGAGCTCAAGGGCATTGGTCGAGACAACGGCCTTGACCTCTTCCTCCCTCAATCCCTTCTCGATTTCCCTGCGGACTTCAGGAAGATAGCCTCCGCGATATCCCCTGACCTTTCCCTTGTCTTCGAGCCTCTTCTCAAAACGGTCTTTCAAATACTTGGTCAGGACTTCCACATTGAGACGACTCGTGGCAAAAAGAATCGTCTGTATCCCCTCTTTGAGAAAGGGCGAGACCAGCCTCCTTGCCGCATGAATATGATTCCCCCGGATCCCAAGCTCCTTGTTCACCACAGGCGGATTATAGAAGATGAAGACTTTCTCCGAAGAAGGGGCTCCATTTCGGTCGACCAGGGAAACCTCTCTCTCCAGTAGCTTTTCCGCCAGATCCTTCGGATTGGCAATCGTTGCCGAACAACAGATAAACTGGGGCTTCGATCCGTAAAATTCGCAGATCCGGCTCAGCCGCCTCAGAACATTGGTCATATGCGATCCGAAGACGCCCCGGTAGGTATGAAGTTCGTCGATCACTACAAATCTCAAACTCTGGAGGAAGGTTACCCATTTCGTGTGATGGGGGAGGATTCCGGTATGGAGCATATCGGGATTGGTGATGACCACGTCTCCCTGTGTCCGGATCGCCTGCCGAGCATCCTGGGGCGTATCACCGTCATAGGTGAAGGTCCGGATCGGTTCTCCAAGCCTCTTCGTCAGGTTCTGGAGTTCGAACATCTGGTCCTGAGAAAGGGCTTTGGTGGGAAAAAGATAGAATGCCTTGGAGGACGGGTCGGAAAGTTTTCTATCCAAAACCGGCAGGTTGTAACAGAGGGTCTTCCCGGAGGCAGTAGGAGTCACAATCACCACATTCCGCCCCTCCTGAACATATTGAATGGCTTCGGCCTGGTGAGAGTAGAGCGATTCGATCCCTTCTGATCTCAACGCCTCTTTCAGAAGGGAATGAAGAAAGTCCGGGAAAGACTCATATTGCCCCTCCCTTTTCTTAAAAATACGCAGGTCAGTGATACAGGGCGAGATGCTCTTTGAACGTTTCCACGACTGGATGATCTCTTCAATCGACATTCCAGATCCTCCACACTACCTGGAGGGTGGGGCCTAAAGTTTTTAAACTCCGCACTCCGAACTCCGAACTCTTAACTCCGGACTTTTATATCTCTCCCGCCTCGTACGCCTTCACAAAGGCTCCAACCACCTCCTGATCAAATTGCGTGCCGGAACACCTCCTCAATTCCTTGATGGCCATCTCCTTACTGAGGGCCCTGCGATAGGGCCGGTCCATGGTCATGGCATCGTAAGTGTCGGCAACCGCCACAATCTTTGCGATGATCGGAATCTTCTCCCCTTTCAGACCTTCCGGATATCCTGTGCCATCCAACTGTTCATGATGGTATTTGACCCCTGGAATGATATTTTTCAGTTGCTTGATATGGTCGATGATCTCCGCTCCCATATCGGCGTGTTGTTTGATCGCATTGTACTCTTCGGGGTTCAATCGATCCGGCTTCCTGAGGATTTGATCATCAATTCCGATCTTGCCGATATCGTGAAGCACGGCGGATATCTTCAACCACTTCATCTCTAAGGGCTTCAATGGGAGGTGCTTTGCCGTGGCCAAACTATATGCCGTGACCCTCTGCGTATGTCCACCCGTATACGGGTCCCGTTTTTCGATCGCATCGGCAAGCGATTCAGCCGTTTGAAAGAACATATCCTCCAGCTCCTGGTAGAGCCGGGCATTGTCCAGTGCGATGGCCACCTGGTCAGCCAGAGAGGTGAAGAGGGAAAGATCCTCCTCGTCAAAGCCTTCCCCTTCCTTCTTATTGATCGCCTCCAGAACCCCGATCGTCCTCTCTTTGACTTTGACGGGGACACAGATGATGTTTCTCGTCTTAAATTCCGTCCTCTCATCCACCCCCTTAAAAAAACGGGAGTCCTTCTCGGGAGCATTGACGATCAACGGTTCTCCTTTCTGCGCCACCCATCCAGCGATGCCTTCTCCGATGTTAAGGGTGATCTTCTTAATCGCCTCTTCTTGATCTCCCAGGGCCACCTCAAAGTAGAGCTGGTTCTTCTCTTCGTCGATGAGGAGGAGAGAGCCTACCTCTGCCTTCATTAACTGGGTGGCGGCTTCCATCGCCCTCCTGCGAACCTCTTTATGGTCCAGCGTAGAGTTGAGGATCTGGCCCAGGTGGGAAAGCAGGCTAAGCCTTTCGGTTTTCTCCTCAATCCGTTTCAACTTGTCCATCCATCCATTCAGGTTCACATTTTTATTGGGGTGATCCTTGTTAGCCAATTTCTTCTCCATTCAACCCTTTTTAAACCAACGTCTCATCCTCTCTCTCCACTTCTCCATTCGTTCATGATAGTGGGGATGACGTTCTTCAAGATGTTTCAACCATCGCTTCACCATTTCGCTTCGTGAGGATAGGATGGCCAGGCCGATCATGATGAAGAGGATCCCCTGAAGAACAGGGAGAAAGAGGCCCAACACACCTAATCCAACCAAGAACCATCCGACGATGAGAATTCCAATTCTCATAAACTTTTCCATTTGCTCAACCTGACCGAAAGTTTTACACTAATAGATAAATAAAATCAAGGCGATTGAATATTGACTCCTGTTTTTCGTCTAAAGAGGTAAAGGGCGGTGAACGATAGGGAAGCGGAACTGATTTCCCGTTGCCAGCGGGGCGATCAGGACGCATTGAAAGGGATCTTCGATCAGTATCATAAGAAGGTCTATCGAATCGCCTATGGAGTGGTGAGGCATAGAGAAGATGCCCTCGATGTGGTTCAGGAGGTCTTTATCAAACTCTTTCGTTCGATTAAGGATTTTAAGGGAAAATCGGCTTTTTATACCTATCTTTACCGCTTGACCATGAATACAGCCATTGACCACTCCAGGAAGGCGAAGAGGGCTCTGTTTTTTAGCCTGGATGAGGAGGGGAGTTTTCAACCCTCCGATGCACAGGAGAAAAGACCCGATCATATTGCAGCCCAAAAGGAGCTGGAGGAAAAAGTGAGATGGGCGATCGATCAGCTTCCTCAGGATCAGAAGGCAACCCTGATTTACAGAGAGATCGAGGAGCTTTCTTATCAGGAGATCGCCGGGGCGATGGGATGTTCAATCGGGACAGTTATGTCCCGTCTCCATTACGGAAGGAAGAAGCTCCAGGATTTATTAAAGGACATTGTGAAAGGCAGAGAGGGCCAATGAAAGATTCCTGTTCATCTACCTCACAACTTTTGGAAAGATATTTCGATCGGCAGGCGACTGATGAAGAAAGGTCTCTTGTCGAAAGACATCTTCCTCTTTGTCAGACCTGCCACGAAAGGCTGAGGGTGCTCGAGGGATTGAGAAAGGCTATAAAAACCCCTGTCGATGAGGCCCTGAAGGAAGAGACCTTTCCCTGGGTCTGGGAAAAAATCGAGAGAGAAATCCGTCTGGGAAAGAAACCCTCCTGGCAGGAATCCGTTCGGTCATGGATTGATCTTTCTCCCCTTTTCCGAAAAAAGGTATGGATCCCCATAATGGCGGCTGCAATCATTCTCATCCTGGTCACCTCGCCTCTTCTTTTCTTTAAAAAAGACCCTTCCTATTCGGAGCGATCTGTAGTAGAATATGTCGAAAGTGAGGTTTACAATGTCATGGTCTATGAATCAGAAAAGGCAAAGGTGACCGTCATATGGCTCTTCGAGGGACCGCAAAACGAATCTCCAGCTTCATGAAAAAATGGACTCCTCTTCTGGTCTTTCTTTTCATCCTGTTCTTAGCATTTCCACCCATGGCGACTGCCCAGGTTCAAACTCGGGTACGGGTCATTGAGGCTTCCAATGTCGGTAGCGTCATCGATCCCTCCCTAAGGGATTTACACGGTCAACTGGGTTCCCTCTTCAGATATACTTCCTATCGCCTCCTGAGAGATGAGAGGATAAATCTTTCCCCTAACCAGCCTGCCTCGGTTCCGGTTCATCAGGGAAGATCCATAGAGATCACCCAGGTGGGGCTTCAGGCTAATATGGCTGAATTAAGAGTGAGGATAAAACGGGATGGAGCGGATCTGCTCAATACCCAGGTCAGGCTCTCTCCCGGAAGGACGGTTCTCATCGGTGGCCCAAAACATGGCGAAGGAGTGGTTATCTTAGCCCTCTCCGCCAGTTTTTAATTAGAGTCTGTTTATAAACTGCAACATGATGTATTACAATACGTTAGACGAGATTATCACAAAAATCAAGTTGCAGGAGGAGGAGGATGAAGATACTCAATGATCTGAGGTTGAAGTTAGAGAAACCGTTCTGGGCATTAGATCCGGAATTGGCATTAATCGATACGATCTTGAATGAGAATCCGAGGCTTTATGAGATAATAGCCCCGGACATTGTGGAGTTGAACAGAAGCAGTAAAGTGGG
>JAGXTA010000171.1 GCA_018333535.1 Deltaproteobacteria bacterium
CCTCCAAAATCTCCCCTCTCCTCGTGGGAGGGGATTAAGGGGAGGGGGGAAGTGGCTGAAATTATTAATAAAGTTTGTAACATTCTCACCCCCACCCTCACCCTCCCCCATCGAAGGGGGAGAGGAATTTGCTTGGGACCGGAGTTGCTTTGAGTGGTTTATTGAAATGCCTCACCTTTTGAACGTTACCAAGAAATTGACAACTTATCTGAGCCGGCACATTCGTCACGCTGGCTTATCCAAAAAAATCGGCAATTTATAAACAGACTCTAAATAGAAAAAAGGCAGGACTGAAGCGGATTAGTAACGCGAAAAATATTCACTCTTCATTGCTGCGAATCCCAAATCCCGATATAGAAAAAATAGACATAACTAACCTTGAGGATTAAGAGAGGATTTTCTTAAAGTAAGAATTCATGATTCTTCAAATCGTCTCTTTATCCCGTATCACTGTCTGAACGCCCCAACAGGGCATAGCCCTTTCTCAGCTTTTGAGCAAACTACCCCCTTGACCTTTCTCTTTCCGCTGTATTTGTCCCTGTTTTTAACCATCTGGGCATAAACTTAACTCGAAAGATTTCCGCCTGATCCCTTTAAAGAATTCCAACTTTTCCAGATCCGTCATCAGCTTCAGAACGGTCTTGCCGGCGTGTTTCACGATCCGACCCGCCACCTGCACGATTTTCCAACGAAACGTAGCAATCGTATGTCTCATCCATGATTCTGGACAAGAAAGCCGTTTGAATCCAATAAAGAGATTGTAAGCAATGACTCCAATCCTGAAAAAAACAGCATTGGCATAGGTCTGCCCACAGGGCATCCGCTCCATCCCAAAACCAATCTTTATCTCCTTATTAAAGTTTTCTGCCTGCCCCCTCTGGTTATGCCACTTGAGCACTGCTGCCGTATCCTTCTGTTCCTCTAACCAATTCGTCGCCACTGCATGATAAAAATAAGGAGCCCCTTTGACCTCAAAAAGCTCCCCCTGTCTCCGGATCTCTCGCTTTACCACCAAACGAAAAGCCTTCTTCGTTTCATTCATGCAATGGACCGTCTCTGCCAACTCATACCCACACCCCCTCACCGGTTCCTTCCATTCCCCTTCCTTTATCAAACCAATCAATGCCTTCACCGCTTTGTCCTGATCCGCTGTAATCCCATACTTCACTCCATCCTCCTCTAACTGATTGAAAAGACCCGCTTGATACGAGGCGCTGTCCGCTCGATAGTTCCCTATTCGCTTCCCTACCGGCATCCGCTTCTTGCACTGAAGGTAAAACTCCTTCTGCCCAAAGGCCGGAGCTACATTGCCCTCCCGAAATTCGTCATACAAACATACCGGAGTCTCATATAAAAACCCTGCCACCGGCATATACCCCTTATTCCAATTATAGGTGAACAAGGCATCCGCCTTCTCCCCTATAATCTCCGTCGCATCCGCATCCAACGTGTATTCCTTTATTCCGTCTCTTCTCAAAATCCTCTCATTGATCTTCCCCCTCACCCGATCCAATCCCTCTAATCCCGGCTCCCCTCTTTTTGGATCTCCCATCCTCCTTAGCCAATCCCCTACGGTATCAGGCTCTGGAATCTCATCACGACCAATCAGCTTCATTAAGCCTTCCTCATTTTTTAGCTCCCTTAAATCCTCTAGACTTCTCCCTCCCCCTTGCAACATTAAAACCACTGCATCCACAATCACCGAAGGATCAAAACCCCGATTGCTCCCCGGACCCGGAAGATATTGATCCGTCAGATCTCTCAGCCCAATTCCATGATTGAATTCCGCCATCAACGCCAGACCTCCGTGGGCCGTTAGTCTCTCCTTCGCCATTTCTATCTTGAATGGGAAGACTGTTTGCTGTATCATTACCATTAACCTCCTTTTGGTCTTTTGGTTTCACCCTACAGGTGATATTCTATATCACCGAAACCTCTTGACCAAAAGGGGTTTTTTTATTTTTTTGAATTCCTATATCTTTTTTAGGGCGAATTTCTGTTGACAGATGAGGTCCAATTATATTAAGTTTTTCAATAAAATGCGTTGATTATTTCTGAGGCAACCATGAACGAATATCAGTTAGCCATCCCCGTCAATATCGAAGACGAGATGAAGAAGTCCTATATGGACTATGCGATGAGCGTCATCATCGGCAGGGCCCTTCCGGATGTCCGGGACGGCCTCAAGCCTGTCCACCGGCGCATCCTTTACTCGATGAACGAATTGAATAACGACTGGGATAAGCCCTACAAGAAGTCGGCACGAATCGTCGGCGATGTGATCGGAAAATACCATCCTCACGGAGATATGGCTGTTTATGACTCCATTGTCCGGATGGCGCAGGACTTCTCGCTCCGTTATACCCTGATCGATGGACAGGGAAACTTCGGCTCGGTTGACGGCGATCCTCCGGCAGCCATGCGTTATACCGAAATCCGCATGGCCAAATTAGCGGGTGAACTGTTGGCCGACATTGACAAGGAGACTGTCGATGTTGTTCCAAATTACGATGAATCCCTGTTCGAACCCTCTGTCCTTCCTTCCAAATTCCCAAATCTCCTTGTGAACGGCTCTTCCGGTATCGCAGTGGGAATGGCCACCAATATTCCTCCCCATAATCTGACCGAAACGATTAACGGACTGATCGCCCTCATCGACAACCCGGACATCTCTTCCGGCGAGTTGATGTCGCACATCCCCGGGCCGGACTTTCCCACCGGCGGTTTTATCTACGGCCAGGAAGGCATCCGGTCAGCCTATGAGACAGGGAAGGGCGTCATCCAACTTCGGGCCAGGGCCATCATCGAGAGGGACAGA
Organism: Deltaproteobacteria bacterium; assembly: GCA_018333535.1. GTDB lineage: Bacteria > Desulfobacterota > BSN033 > BSN033 > UBA1163 > RBG-16-49-23. The sequence goes on from JAGXTA010000171.1 coordinate 2,819, forward strand.
AAGGGGGAGAGGGAGAGCATCGTCGTCACCGAACTACCCTATCAAACGAATAAGGCGAAACTGATCGAGAAGATCGCAGAGCTGGCTCAGGAGAAGGTGATCGAAGGCATCTCCGCTGTTCGGGACGAATCGGACCGCGAGGGCATGAGGGTGGTCATCGAACTGAAACGCAATGAGGTCCCTGAGGTCATCCTCAACCAGCTCTATAAGCATACACAGATGCAGACTTCTTTTGGCATCATCCTCCTTGCCATCCATCAGAATCAGCCGAAGCTCCTCCCCCTTAAAGAGATGCTTCATCTCTTCCTCCAGCACCGGAGAGAGGTGGTGACCCGAAGGTCGCTCTTCGAGTTGAAGAAGGCGGAGGCAAGGGCTCATATTCTTGAAGGCCTCAAAAAGGCGATCGACCAGATCGACGCCATCATCGCCACGATCAAGGCCTCCAAGACTCCAAAGGAGGCCAGGGAGAGGTTGATGGATCGGTTTGACCTCTCCGAAGAGCAGGCCCAGGCCATTCTCGAGATGAGGCTCCAGCGCCTCACCAATCTGGAGCAGCGGAAGATCGTCGAAGAGTATGAGGAGACGATCAAACTGATCAATCGCCTCAAGGACATTCTCGCCAGTGAGCGGTTGATGCTGAACGTGATCAAGGAGGAACTCGTTTCGATCCGGGACGCTTATGGAGACGAGAGACATACTGAAATCGTGGACGTCGCTCCGGAGATTAAGATCGAAGACCTCATCGCTGAAGAGGATATGGTCGTGACGATCACCCATACGGGATATATCAAGAGAAATCCCATTAGCCTCTACCGGAGTCAGCATCGCGGCGGGAAGGGGAAGATGGGGATCAACGTGAAGGAGGAGGATTTTGTCGAAGATCTCTTCATCGCATCCACCCATGACTACCTCCTTTTCTTCACCGACGCCGGGAAGATCTTCTGGAAGAAGGTCCATGAGGTCCCTCAGGCCGGACGCATCACCCGTGGAAAAGCTATCATCAACCTCCTCAATCTCAGCCCCGAGGAGAAGGTGACCGCCATTCTCTCCCTCAAAGATTTTTCACCCGGTAAGTTCATCACCTTCATCACGAAAAAGGGGACGATCAAGAAGACCGCACTCGAAGCCTACAGTAACCCCAGGGCAGGGGGCATCATCGCTCTCGGCCTCGATGAAGGGGATGAACTCATCTCCACAAAATTGACTGATGGCGAGCGCTACCTTTTCATCGGGACGAAGATGGGGAAGGCCATCCATTTCTCCGAAAATCAGATCAGGGAGATGGGCCGCACCGCCCGTGGCATCCGTGGGATCCGGCTCTCGAAAGGGGATGAGGTCGTGGGCATGGAGGTCGTCCTTCCACATACCCCCCTGTTGACGGTCACAGAACACGGTTACGGGAAGAGGTCTCAGGCATCGGAATACCGGACCCAAAACAGGGGAGGATCGGGCATCTTTACCGTGAAGAGGACGAAGAAGACAGGCGATGTGGTGGGCGTAAAGTCCATCATGGATGAGGACGAATTGATGATCATCTCGAATAAGGGAAAGATCATCCGTTTGAGAGCCGCCGATATCCCGGTCCAGGGAAGGAGCACACAGGGGGTTAGGCTGATCACGATCGAGGAAGGGGAACGGGTTGTGGCTGTGGCCAAGCTGGCCGAGAAGGAGTGAGTGGGGTAGGGGTTGCATTGTGATTTGATAAGGCAAACCTGCGCAGTTCAACGGATAAAGGTTTCGCTTCAGGGTTTTTCCAGAAGAATCTCCCGACCCTTTTCTGACTCTTTTAACGAGGAGTAATCTTCATCAAAAAAATACTTGAATTTTTTTTAAAATGGGGTTATTGGTATTGAGGTTTGATAATAAAAGTTTAATCCGCAAGTCATTTCCCCTCAATCTCTTTTAAATTCATTTATCCACAATTGTGGAAACATTGTGAAAAGAGCTTGATAACCTATTAAAAATGAAGAAGTTTTTCTTTCGTGGTCTGGTCTGTCCATTCCATAAATTATCTTCGTGTTATGCCTGCTGTTCTCAAGGTTGAGTCCATGGACGATCTTTGGTCTAAGGTGACCGACACTCTAAAAGAGAGGATTGGCCCGCAGAATTTCGATATCTGGATCAAGCCCATTCAACTCCTATTGATGGACAATGACAGAGTGGAGATGGAAGTGCCAAACCGTTTCTTCCGGGAATGGATCCAGGAACATTACTTGGGCCATATGAAAGAGGTCTTCACACATCTGACCCAGAGGTCCTTTCATCTTCAATTCAGAATCAAGAATGACCCCGCGGGAAAAGGGGGGGAGGGAAGGGGGGCAACGTCTTCTCCTCAGGAAAATCATGTCCCTCAGGTTCCTCGCACCCTTAAGGCTCCTTTTAATCCCAAATATTCCTTCGATAACTTCGTGGTGGGAGCGAGCAATCAGTTCGCCAATGCCGCCTGTATGGCTGTGGCCAATCTGCCGGCCAAGAATTACAATCCTCTCTTTATTTACGGAGGCGTGGGGTTGGGAAAGACTCATCTCCTCCATGCGATCGGAAACCATATCTTTCAGCACAGAATCATTCCCGATGCGAAGAAGATCTGTTACACCTCGGCCGAGGAATTCACCAATGAGATGATCAATTCGATCCGCTTTGAGAAGATGGAGGAGTTCAGAAATAAATATCGGCGGATGGACATTCTCCTGATCGACGACATCCAGTTCATTGCCGGAAAAGAGAGAACACAGGCGGAATTTTTCTATACCTTCAACTCTCTTTATGAGGCGAGAAAACAGATTGTCGTCACGAGCGACAAATTTCCAAAAGATATTCCTAATTTTGAGGAGCGTCTCCGGTCCCGTTTTGAGTGGGGACTCATCGCTGACATCCAGCCGCCGGATATTGAGACGAAGGTGGCCATTCTCAGAAAGAAAGCGGAGAACGAGAAGATTCATCTTCCGAACGATGTGGCCTTTTTTTTAGCCTCTCAAATCGACTCCAATATCCGAATGCTGGAAGGATGTCTCATCCGCATTGGCGCTTTCGCCTCCCTCTCAAAAACGGCCATTGACCTCAATTCGGCCAAAGAGGTTTTAAAAAATATAATCAAACCGAAGGATGAATTGATCTCCACCGAAGTCGTTCAAAAGGTGGTCGCCAATTATTTTAATATTAAAATTTCCGACTTTAAGGTAAAAAGGAAGAACAAGGGGTTTGTGGCGCCCCGTCAGGTCGCCATCTATCTCTCGCGAAAATTGACAGGTTCATCGCTGATTGAAATCGGAGAAAAATTCGGCGGCAAAGACCACTCAACGGTCCTCCACTCCATTAAAAAAGTGGAAGAGAAGATGGCCAATGACCCTTCTTTTAAAGAAATGATAGATTATTTAAGGGGTAGAATTAAGTCATAAATCGAGTGGAAGGATTGTTTAAAAAATAGGAGGAGAAGAAAAATGCTTCATTCGGTATGAATTCCTTTTCTTTTTTTTATGGATTTATACATTCAATCCTCTATTCTTTTTTATCACTTACATTCTTTTTCTTCATTTCCACAGGAATAGATGATGACGGTGATAAATTATATTAAATGATACTACATAGAAGGCACAGAGGAGGAAAAGATGACACACCTTGAAATTGAGAAGAAGGAGCTTCTAAAGGGATTAGGTTTAATGCAAGGCATTGCAGGCAGAAAAACAACCCTTCCTGTTCTTTCCCATATTTATATGGAATGGAAAAAGAGTTCCCTCTTCCTTACCGGAACCGATCTACAGACAGGCATTCAAGAAGAGTTAAAAGCAACGGTTCATGAAGAGGGAAAAGCTTCTGTCTCCTCAAAAAAATTATTTGAAATTATAAAGGAATTACCCGAACAGACGATTCATATTCATAAAAAAGAGAATCACTGGATTCATCTTAAGTGTGGCAAATCCGTTTTTAATATAGCAGGACTGGATCCCGAAGAATTTCCATCTCTTCCCGCCTGGCAGGAAAAATCATTCTCAACCCTTTCAACTAAAATTATCAGAGAGATGATTGAAAAGACAGTGTTTGCCGCATCCAACGAAGAGTCAAGATATCATCTCAATGGAATTTTATTTACCCAGCAGAAGGCAGGAGGAAAAGAATTCCTTCGAATGGTAGCAACGGATGGACACCGCCTCTCCCTGATTGACCGGGAAGGGCAGGTGATTCAAGGGGCAGAAAAAGGAATGATTATTCCCAAAAAAGGGGTTCTGGAGATAAGGAAAATTGTGGGGGAAAAAGACGATAAGGCAGAGGAAATGGGGGTCTGTTTTGACAACACTCATGCCTTCTTTAAAATGGGAACGTCTTTAATGGTCATCCGTCTGATTGAGGGCGAATTCCCCGAATATGACCAGGTCATTCCTAAAAATAATGACAGGAAATTAATCATGAGGAAAGAGATGGTCTACGGGTCTCTAAGAAGGGTTTCTACTATGGCGAGCGAAAGAGCCGAGGGAATCAAATTCTCCTTTAAGAAAAATTTAATGGAACTGTCTTCTTATCATCAGGATTTTGGAGATGCAAAGGAGGAGGTTGATATTCAGTATGATGGTCCTCCGATTGAGATCGGGTTCAACGCAAGATACATGATGGAAGCCCTCCAGGCATTTGATACCGATGACATTCTTATGGAACTGAAAGATGATGGAAGCCCGGGGATCATTCGGCCGCATACCCCCCAGACCCCATCCCATCAACTCTATATTATTATGCCGATGAGGATTTGAATCATAAGTCCGTTGTCCTTGGTCCGTCGTCCGTTGTTGATATGATGCAGCGCTAAGGACAAATGACCATCGATCACTGACGATTTAACGAAGGAGAATGAATGAGCGAGATGCCCGAACAGTATACCGCAGAACAGATCAAGGTATTAGAGGGGCTGTCGGCCGTTCGTAAAAGGCCCGCGATGTATATTGGCAATACCAGCGTGGAAGGCCTCCACCATCTCGTCCATGAGCTGGTGGACAACAGCATCGACGAGGCCCTGGCCGGTCATTGTGACAAAATCGAGGTGATCATCCATATCGATCAGAGCGTGACGGTCCGGGATAATGGCCGCGGCATTCCGGTCGATCTCCACGAAAAGGAGAATCGCCCGGCTGTGGAAGTGGTCATGACTAAGCTTCATTCCGGAGGAAAGTTTGACAACCGGAGTTATAAGATTTCCGGGGGCCTTCACGGGGTGGGGCTCTCTGTGGTCAATGCCCTTTCGGAATATATCGATCTTGAGATCCGGAGGGATGGGAAGGTCTATCATCAGGTCTACAAGAGGGGAGAGGTTAAGTCAAAACTGGAAGTGACCGGCAAGACCAAACATACGGGAACCCAGGTCCGGTTTAAAGCCGATGACGAAATTTTTGAGACGGTCCAGTTCAGTTTCGATCTCCTTTCCCAGAGGCTCCGGGAGATGGCCTTTTTAAATAAAGGATTGTCCATCAGCATCGAGGACGAGCGATCCGGGAAGCGACACGACTTCTTCTACAAAGGCGGGATCCTTTCCTTCATCGAATTTCTGAACAAGAACAAGAACTGCATCCACCCGAAGCCCGTCTATATCCAGGGGGTGAAGAATGGGATCGATGTGGAGATCGCCTTCCAGTATAACGATGGGTATGCGGAGAACCTCTTCTCCTTCGCCAACAACATCAATACCCATGAGGGAGGAACCCACCTCGTCGGCTTCAAGGCTGCCTTGACCCGGACGATCAACCAGTATGCCACCAATGCCAATCTGCTCAAGGGCGCCAAAGAAAACATCACCGGCGATGATACCCGTGAGGGGTTGGCCGGGGTGATCAGCGTCAAGATCCCTCAACCTCAGTTCGAAGGACAGACCAAGACGAAACTGGGAAATAGCGAAGCGAAAGGGCTTGTGGAGGCCCTGGTCAACGAGAAATTAGGGAGTTTCTTTGAAGAGAACCCTTCCATGGCAAAGAAGATTATCACCAAGGTGATCGATTCGGCCAGGGCGAGAGAGGCGGCCCGAAGGGCACGGGAGTTGAGCCGCCAAAAGGGAGCCTTCGAGACCAATTCCCTTCCCGGAAAACTTGCCGACTGCCAGGAGAAGGATCCTCAGCGAAGCGAGATCTTTATTGTGGAAGGGGATTCGGCAGGTGGATCCGCCAAGCAGGGACGGGATCGAGCAACACAGGCCATCCTCCCCATCAAAGGGAAGATCCTCAATGTGGAGAAGGCAAGGTTTGATAAGATGCTTGCCAACGAAGAGATCCGGATCCTCATCTCCGCCCTGGGCGCAGGAATAGGGAAGGAGGACTACGATATTCATCGAATTCGTTACCACCGCATCATCCTCATGAGCGATGCCGATGTGGATGGATCGCATATCCGCACCTTGCTCCTCACCTTCTTCTATCGCCAGATGCCGGAGGTGATTGAGAAGGGGTTTCTCTATATTGCTCAGCCCCCGCTCTTCAAGGTGATGGAGGGAAAGAGTGAAATCTATATCAAGAACGAGGAGGAGTTCAACCGGTATCTAATGAACCGGGCCATCGCTAAAAGCGAAGTGACGGTGGAGAAGACGAAGAAGAAACTTCCCGAAAAGAGGCTGGCCTTATTGCTGGAGAAGATCCATCTCCTTAACGATTTGACCCAGAGGCTCCAGAAGAAGGGCACCCCGCGGTCCCTCCTCAACTTCCTTCTGGAGCAGGAAGTCCGGAGCAAAGCAACCTTTGAAGAGAAGGGGAAGATTGCTGATCTCCAGAAGCGCCTGAGAAAGCTCGGGTTTGAAATCTTCGATCTTTATCGGGATGAAGAATATAACCTCTACGGCTTTGAGGTTCAGGAGTCGAACGGAGGGAAAAGCGTTCGAAGCCGTGTCCAATGGGACCTCATCGCATCGGTCGAATATCGGAACCTCTTTCAGGTTTATCAGGAGATTCAGGAGATAGCGCCCCCGCCCTTTATCCTGTTGGAGAAGGGAAAACAGATGATGGTCGAGAGGATAGAAGACCTCCTTCAATCCCTAAGCCATCTGGGAAGGGAAGGACTCTCCATCCAGAGATATAAAGGGCTGGGAGAGATGAATCCCGCACAACTCTGGGAGACGACGATGAATCCGGAGAAACGAACCCTTCTCAAGGTGAGGGTGGAGGATGCCATCGAAGCGGACGAGACCTTCAGCATCTTAATGGGCGACGAAGTGGAACAGCGACGCCACTTCATCGAAGAAAACGCCCTCTTCGTCCAGCGTCTCGACATTTAATCAGAAAGGTTAAGGTTAAGCTTCGCAGGTTTAGGTTGAGGTTGAGGTTGAGGTTTAGAAAACCTTTACCTTAGCCTCAGCCTTCTCCTTTTTTACCTGAATCTGATTTTTAGAGAGAGGGAATGCTCATCGTTGGAGTGACGGGAGGGGTGGCCAGCGGCAAGACAACGGTCTCCAGGATATTCGAGGAGGAGGGGGCCTACCTCATCGATGCAGACCAGATCGCCAGGGAGCTGGTTCAGCCCAATCGCCCCGCTTGGAAAGAAATCACCCGGGCCTTCGGAAAAGAGATCCTTGAAAAAGATGGAACCATCGACCGGAAACGATTGGCTGACATCGCTTTTTCCGATTCCGGGCGGAGAAGAATATTGAACAAGATCCTTCATCCCCGGATCAAAAAAGAGATGGGGAAGAGGGCAAGAGAGATTGGACGGAAAGACCCGGGTGCCATTGTCATCTTCGATGTTCCCCTGCTGGTGGAGACAGGGTTTCATCAGGAGGTGGACAGGGTCGTAGTCGTCGCCTCGAAGGAGATACAACAGATAGAAAGGCTGAAGAAGAGGGCAGGGGTGAGCGAGGAGGAGACGCGAAGGATCATCTCCTCCCAGATGAAGATCGAGGAGAAGGTGAAAGCGGCGGACTTCGTCATTCGAAATGAGGGGTCCATCGAGACGACCCGGACAAGAGCCAGGGAGGTATTTCAAAAATTGAGGAGGATCACCCTTCAGAAGAGAAGGGGACCGACCGATAAGTAAACCTAACCATTGCATCAACGGCCATGGGTAAATCCCGCAAAGGGCGGGGCTTCGGATGGCGGTTGAATTGACATGTTAAGGGAATGAGAGGACTTCTCTAAAGAGGAAACTTATCAGGTGTCGGAAACGTGGGTGCCCATACCATTAAAGGTTCGCCCCGAACTCCCGCCTTCGGCGGGATTCACCCATGGCCGTATAACAAAATTTTTACAACGTTAAGGTAGAGGAGGATAAAAGGGAGGACTATGAACATCAAGGACTTGAAGAAGAAGAAGATCAATGAACTGACAAAGATTGCAAGGGAACTCAACGTCGAAGGAGCGACCGGGATGAGGAAACAGGACCTCATCTTCGCCATCCTTCAGGCCCAGACAGAGAAGAACGGCCTGATCTTCGGGGAAGGGGTGCTCGAAATCCTGCCCGATGGCTTCGGATTCCTGAGGGCGCCCGATTACAACTATCTGCCCGGTCCGGACGACATCTACATCTCGCCTTCACAGATCAGGCGGTTTAACCTCCGAACCGGCGACACGGTCTCCGGCCAGATCCGGCCCCCCAAAGACACGGAAAGATATTTTGCCATGCTGAAGGTGGAGATGGTCAATTACGAAGACCCGGAGGTGGCGCGGGATAAAATTCTCTTCGACAACCTGACCCCTCTTTACCCTCAGGAAAAGATTTCTCTGGAAATGGACGGAGAGAGAAACAACTACTCGGCCCGGGTGATGGACCTGCTCACCCCCATAGGAAAAGGACAGAGGGGTCTCATCGTTGCCGCTCCCCGAACAGGCAAGACCATGCTTCTTCAGGCGATCGCCCACAGTATCACGAAGAATCACAAAGAGATTACCCTCATCGTTCTCCTCATCGATGAACGCCCAGAGGAGGTAACCGACATGGAGCGCTCCGTCGATGGTGAGGTGATCAGTTCCACGTTTGACGAGCCGGCCCAGCGCCATGTTCAGGTGGCGGAGATGGTGATCGAGAAGGCGAAGAGATTGGTGGAGCATCAAAGGGATGTGGTGATCCTTCTCGACAGCATCACCCGTCTGGCGAGGGCCTACAATACGGTCGTCCCGCCCAGCGGGAAAATTCTCTCCGGCGGGGTCGATGCCAATGCCTTACAGAAACCCAAACGATTTTTCGGCGCCGCGAGAAATATTGAAGAAGGCGGCAGCCTCACGATCATCGGCACAGCTCTCATCGATACGGGAAGCCGGATGGATGAAGTGATCTTTGAGGAGTTCAAAGGCACGGGAAATATGGAGATCAACCTGGACCGGCGACTGGTGGACCGGAGGGTCTTTCCCTCCATCGACATCCAGCGATCCGGCACACGGAAAGAGGAACTCCTCCTGGCCCCCGGTGACCTCAACCGTATCTGGCTCCTGAGAAAGGTGCTCCAGCCGATGAACTCGGTCGACAGCATGGAATTCCTTCTCGACAAGATGCACGCCACCAAAAGCAACCGGGACTTTCTCGATTCGATGAATCAATGAACACCATCACTCTCACCCTCACCAGGGGAGTTGAAAATCTTCACAAAATCAGTTAAATAGATTTGGAGGTTATGGAGATGAAAAAGGATATCCACCCCAAGCTTTTTGATACGGTGATCAAATGCGCCTGTGGAGCGACCCTCGAGACACAGAGCGCGCAGAAGGAAATCCATGTGGAAATCTGTTCGAGCTGTCATCCCTTCTACACCGGCAAACAGAAATTTGTGGACTCCGCAGGCAGGATCGAACGGTTTAAGAAGAAATACGGAGAGACGATTGAAAAGAAAGATTGATCTCTTCAACTTTCTATCCGGTTTTCTACGAAGAATCTCAGATCCCGGGTCGAGGTGTACCCGGACAAGCCTTAGACCGATTCCCGCCCAACCCTTATTCCAAACAGCCATTCAGCATTAGTTTATTCGGAGGATGAAGATGTCTTTAGTCTCTAAGTCATAATATTCGTGCACGATCTGGCAGAACTTTTGGTTCAAACGATTGCAGGGTTTGCCAGTTGCGGTACGATAAAGAGCTCTTTGAGTTTAAGGGCAGTAACGATCACACGGCGGCCGATTTCCGTGAGGTAGTATTTGTAGGTTCGCCCGACACGTTTGACCAGGCCATGGACACGGAGGTTTTTGAGACGACGGGAGATCTGTCCAGGGGTAAAGTTGCGCAGATGATGTCGGAGATCTTTGTTTCTCAGTCCATTGATCGCATACTCTCCGCGGATGATAATTTCGCAGAGTTGCTGGTCATTCATGGCGAAGAAGTTGAATCCTTTGTATGTTCGTCCATGGAGCTCTTTGGGTTCCGTGACCTGATGAAGGAGTTTCCGGCCCGCTGAGGGATCATCAATCTCCGAGATAAAGGCAAGATAGCGTTTATTGGCGGAGATCAGCAGTAAGCGCAAATCGTTGAGGCTGTAGATGGACTTCTTGAGATTGGCCAGCTTGAAGATTTTCTGCCCGTTTTTCTGTTCCACCCAGCGGTGGTGCTTGAAAAAGGAGGGATCATTGACAGTGGTCTCGATGCGGAGAACAAGACCAAACTTGTCATACATCTTGATGGACACCGGCCCCATGTGATGCTTGATGCAGGTTCCTTCTATACGGGTGCTGAAGTTGTTGCCCAGTTCATCCTGATAATGACCGGTGAGCTTCCGTCCAAGGAATGTGGCGATCTTGTCGGGTTTCACGGTGTGTATGGCCGTTCTGGTGATGGCTTCATAGACGGCCCTCAGATCAGCCTGTCGTTTGAACACCACATCCGTGGCATACTCGACCTGCATGAGGCTCCAGTGATAGGTAATGTCCAGTTGTTTGATTACCGGGCAATAGAGCCCGGCATATTCATCAAGACGATGATGAAGTTTGGTAATATCCAGGCCGTCCGATAGCGTCTGAGCCTTTTCGAAATCTTCGATGTCCGTGAAGGCGTTATCAAGGAGATGAAAGGAGATGCCGTTTTGAGTGAGCTGATGGGCAAGCCTTTGATGGCCGTTGAAGTAAAACTGGAGACGGAAGGGACACCAGGTCGGCACCCGGACATAACAAAGCCCCAGTTCCTGGTCAATAAAGTAGAAATAGTAGTGCAGGCACTTTCCCGTGTCCGGTTTCAAGAAGGTTTTACCGGTTGTTTTGTTGTGCCACGGTTTATAGGATTGACATGCCTCCATGGCAGACAGAATATGAACAAGACCCGGATGGCTGCCACGGTGCTCCAGAGCTTTGGCAATGATGTCTTCCTTGCGGATATGGGTCTTACGGATGAACTCGATTTCAATCCCGTTCTCTTGAGCCAATCGTTCCGCATTGGCGCGAATGGCGTCGCGCAGGGGTTCTGCAAAACGAGGATAATCGAAGATGCGAATCTGATGGGCGTAGAGATAACCCGTCATCCCTTCTGCAAAGCAGAAACCGGGGAGAATCCCTTGGATGACGATTCGGTCATAGCAGGAAATGACCCCTCGAATCTTGTCGGCATATCGCTCAATAAGAGACATGGCAGCATACCTCTCAAAGTTGTATGTCGTCATACTGTAAACAAAATCGGCTGTCTTGCCAAGGATATTGTGCTGTCATGAACGCGGTCGTTTTAACCTGTTTGGTTCCGGCTATGCCGGGTTAGGTTGGAGCGGAAGGTGCCTGATTTAGTGACGTTGGCAAAGGGGGTTGTTGGGGGAGAGGGAGTGGAGGAAACAGAATTACGTTCGGGGATACGAAAGAGAAGAGTGGTGAGGGCAAGAAAACTGTTTTGTCAGTTGGCGGTTGGAAGGATGGGTTATCCTGGTGCTGAAGTTGCCCGTTTCCTTGGAGTGACAACTTCTGCGGTTAATCGGTTAGTTACCTCTGGGGAAGTATCAAATTTAACGAAATATATTAAGTTGTTTTAGAACCTACGTCCCTTCCGACGTCCCTTCCGACTGAATTCAGCCAATCGCCGTCTCCCAGCCGAGCATGCTGGTAGAACAGGAACACGTCACCGGGCTTCATTGCCCGTAGTACTTCTTGAATTTCTTGGTGGGTGACGTGTTCGTAACCATAAGTTTCGGGAGCAATCCCTGTGTCGGGATCTAAGAACACGATAAGTGGTTCGCTGTACTGCTTAATCCTGTTTGTGACATCGCCGAAGTGGTTTCTGAAAAAGTCCAGAAATCTCTGGAATCATTTTTTAAAATCTGCGTAATCAGAGAGCGAAATGTAGTTTTTCAGAGCTCTCCAAATATCTGTTTGGATATCCGCCATAAGGCAGAGGAGAGAAGCTGGGGATGATTAAAACTCAATTGCCTGTTGGCGGCTGTTAAATATTCGGGGTCCGGTTTCTCACTGTTTATGGGTCTCTACGAAAAAACACTTTATTTGTTGATGGGCGACCGGGGACTTCTTCTTGAATTCGGGGATGAAATCAGCCACGAAGTCAACGAGCGGGTCAGAAGGATGGCCCTTGCCATTGAGGCAGAGGCCATTGAAGGAATCATTGAGACCGTTCTCACTTACGGGTCTTTGCTCATCATCTACAATCCCCTGACCCTGCCGATCGACTCATTAAAGAAAAAGTTGCAAGAGATAGAGAAAGAACTGCAGGAGACTCCGTTTCCCGAGGCGAAATTGACACGAATTCCCGCGGTCTATGGAGGCGCTTATGGACCGGATTTGGAGGGTGTGGCCAAACATTGTGGCATCTCCACGGAGGAAGTGATTCGCCTCCATTGCAGCAAGCCCTATTTCATCTATATGATCGGTTTTATGCCGGGCTATCCCTACATGGGAGAACTTCCCGAAGCCTTAATCATGCCGCGGCTAAAAACACCGAGGCTTTCCGTTCCCAAAGGTTCTGTGGCGATTGCCCAGAAACAGACCGGTATCTATTCGATGGAGAGCCCCGGAGGCTGGCAGATCATCGGCCGGACTCCTGTCGAATTATTCAGCCCCGAGGGAAAACCTCCGGCCCTCCTTCAGATGGGAGACCTCGTGCAGTTTTATCCGATCAGTGAAGAAGAATTTAAGGAATGGCAAAATAGAAAAAATTGACTAAGTGGCTGCGTACAAATAACTTGAACAAGTGCATTTGCCAATGACCGTTCGTGGTGAGCCTTTCCTTCGACTTTGCTCAGGACATTCGGAAAAAAAACCGTTCGTCCTGAGGCTCTCGAAGGATGAACGGCGCCCTTCGACAGGCTCAGGGTGAACGGATTGGTTGTTCATGTTATTCATGCGCAGACTCCAAGGAGTTCCCAAGATCGAAAAGATTGCAGCCTTTGAAGTCATTGAACCTGGAATTCTGACGACGATTCAGGATGCCGGTCGGTTTGGTTTCAGTCAATTCGGGGTTCCTCCTTCCGGAGCCCTGGATCCCTTCTCCTTCAGGGTTGCCAACCTGCTGGCCAACAACCAGGGAAATGAAGCCTGCCTGGAAACCACCCTCGCAGGGCTAAAATTAAAAGCCCTCAATGAATCCGTTATCGCCATCACTGGTGGAAACCTCTTGACCACCCTCAATGGCGAACCTCTTGAGCTGTGGAGAACCCATCTTCTGATTGAGAGCGATGTCATTGCCTTCAAAAAAGTCCGATCAGGATGTCGTGCCTATCTCTCTGTGAGTGGAGGGTTCATTGTCCCAGTAGTGATGGGAAGCAGATCGACTTATCTCTCCGGAAGGTTCGGTGGCCTGGAGGGAAGACCCCTGAGAAAGGGAGATATCCTTTATAGACTTGATTCGCCATCCCCACTCAACCGGTTGGGACTTCGTTTTCCGGAAGAGTGGATTCCGATCTTTGAAAAGGAAATAAACATCAGAATGATTCCCGGTCCCCAGGATCACCACTTCACTGAGGAAGGTTTCCAGACCTTCTGTTCTTCGGCCTATGAGGTATCCCCTCAATGTGACCGGATGGGGATTCGGCTCAATGGTCCCAGAATTGAGAGAAGAGTCGATGTGGGGGAATCGATCATCTCCGAAGGCTTTCTCTCCGGGGCCATTCAGGTCCCTGGTGATGGAAAGCCGATTATCATCCTGACCGAACTGGTCACCGGTGGTTATACGAAGATCGCCACCATCATCTCTACTGATTTAACAAAGGTGGCACAACTGAAACCAGGCGATCGCGTCCGGTTCAAACCCATCTCCATCGAAGAAGCCCACCAGCTCCTCAAAGAACAGGAAGACCGCCTTCAGGGTTTTGGAAATCCCCTGAATTGAAATTGACGTTTATCGTTGTCGAAACTCGTTTCGAGGCTCGTATGTGGATGCTGGATACTCGAGATTCGAGTTTCGAGCCTCGAGCTTCGATACGAGCATCGTCACCCATAACCATTTGATTATCAAACCAAAAGGGGTTCGTAACCTTAACCTTTACCTAACCCACAGACCATTTTCATGTTTCGAGGGCAGCCAATGGGACCATGGGGGATTCGTTAAGGGTTGGAAGGAATCTCAAACTCGTAGAGATTTGCATGCGAACCGAAATAAACCTCTCTGCCCAAAATGGCCATGCCCGAGGTGATCGGCACAGGAGGCTTTGCCATCGGAAAAACTTCGTCTTTCCCCGGTTTAATAAAATAAATCATCTCCTGAGTAAGCCCATAGAGTAATCCATCCGGCCCCATCTGAAGGGAGACTTCGACTGGTCTTTTCAATCCGAGATCAAAAACCTTTCTCACCTCTCTCTTGTCAGGATCGAAGACAAAGACCTTCTCATTATCTGTAACTCCATAAACCAGACCATCCAAAGTGGCGGCAAGGGAGAGAATGGTTCTCGCTTCAGGGACAGGGACAATCTCGAAGACCTTCTTCTCCTCTTTGGGCTCCCAGAGGATGAGCTTTGCTTCCTTTTCGACGGCCCGCGTCCCGCCTCCGCCCCGGACCGAACTTCCTGCGGCAATGAGATCTAACTTCTCAATGTAAGCGAGGGAGGCAATGCTCTGATCCTTAATGATATGGCGATAAACCCTCCTCTCATTCTTCTTCGGGTCATAGACGCTGATCGCGCCGCCATGAAGGCCATAATCGGGATAACTCCCTATGTAGAGCCTTCCGTGAGGGCCTGCGATCATTGCCCTCGGACGGTCCTGACCTTCTCCCAGGGCTCCAAGGTCTCTTGGATTGGCATCCTCTCCGTCGCCGAATTTTAGTGGCTTCTTCGGATCATAGACCGAAAGCCGGGCAGACGGATAAGAGCAGAGATAGAGCTTGCCCTCATAAGATCCCATCGAATAGACCTGCCCGCCAGTGTGTGCGGCTTTCCCCAGATTGGTGAGAGATTGATCTACCGGATCATAAACAAAGAGCCTCAGGGGAAGCATACTGCTTCCGTAGATCCGGCCATCCGGCCCCGAACCCACAACAAAGAGAAAAGCCCCGGAAGCCTCATGCCTGAGAGGAATCTCCTTCTCCTCTTTCGTGGCCGGATTTTGTATTTTGAGAGTATTAGTATCAACGAGATGGAACTGCCGTCCGTCCGGAAGGCCTCTTTTCGAAAAGGGAATCTCCGACTCCATTACCTCGAGAAGATTCTTTCCATCTTCGATGCGAAACCATCTGCCGGATGGAAATTTCGCATAGACCTTCCCATTCTCTCCCCTGGTCAGGCTGAGCCAGCCCGACCGTCTTTCCTCAAATGGGATGAGGGATGTCTTGGTCTCCTTCACCGGGTCGAAGACGACAATATCTGTCTTCTCAAACCGGATTGCACAATAAATCAGCCCATCGCTGCCCGCAGTCGGATAACAGTAGAACTGTTTATCATCCATCCGGCCAAAATCCTTTGTCTCGCCTGTCTTTGGATCGAAAGAGAAGAGTTTGGCAGACGGAAAGGTCCCACCCCAGATTTTTCCGTCGGGCGCGGTTGTGAGCGAACAGATGAAGGACTCGCTTTCTCCTCCGGGTCGTCCTAAATCATCCCACTTCTCTGTCTTCGGATCAAAACGGAGCAGGTGAGCATTGTAATAAGTTCCAAGGTAGATCCGGTTTTCCTGATCGATCGTGAATCCCCAGGAACCCATCTCATTGGGAAGGGGACCATTATATTGACGAATTTCGCCGGTATCGGGATGGACGGCTAAAAGGGCGATTGATTCCTTATACCGGCCGAGAACGATGTAGATCGTATCTATCTTGCCGGTTTTTCCAGGACCAGCATAACTTCCCCAGGAAATTCCCTCCTTTACCGGCACGCCGAGATTACGAAAGGCAAAAGTGAGCTCAGTCTGGAAATTTAGTGAAATGAAAAGGATAGTAGGAAAGACATATCTTAAGAGTTGTTTATTCATCAGGACGGCGTTACTACTGATAAGGGTAAGGCTCTTTAGGTGTGATCTATTTATTTTATTGACGATGAGACTATCTGACGATAAGACTAACAGACTATCGTAACGGGCCTCTTGTACCCTAACCTTCAGACCCTTACCCATTGATCTACATTCTATGAAACTGGTTCTGTCTCCTGGGCACTGGGGGCATCGGCAACAGATTGAGTTGTTTCAGACGTTGCTTGCGCAGTCTGGGGTTTTGGCTTCCTCGGCCTGGGACGCCAGCGTGGTTTGGTGGTCTTCCGTTCCTTGAGAGGCTTCAACTCCTTCAATTCCTCCGGTAGCCCCTTTCTCTGCTCTTTTCCAAAACCGACGACGACATAGGTGCCGCTTCGGGCATCGGTTCGGAGCCGGATGATCCCTTCCTTTTCAGCATCCTCGAGGAGATCGCTGAAGGTCCGGTAGCCGTGGTAGGATTCATTGAAGGAGGGTTTCTTTCGTTTGATCGTCTCTTTCACCATGGAGGACCACAGGACCTCCTTATTCTCACGGACCAGGGCGACCACAGAATCGACCAGAAGCTGAAAGGCCTCTCTCTTCTTCTCTGGCAGATCCTGCTCAATCTTGGGAGGGGTCCCGATGGGCCGCTCCAAATCTTCATAGTAGATGAATTCATCGCAGTTGCCGATCAAAAGATTGGAACTCGACTCCTTCATCCCCAGGCCAATCGCCCGCTTTCCATTCTCCTTCAGCTTGGAGACGAGGGGCGAGAAGTCGCTGTCGCCGGAGACGATGACAAAGGTGTCGATATGTTCCTTCGAATAGCAGAGATCGATGGCATCCACGCAGAGGCGGATGTCCGCTGAATTCTTTCCGGTCATCGCCCGCTTCGGAATCTCGATCAATTCGATGGCCGCTTCGTGAAGGGGTTTCTTGTACTCCGCATAATCGGCCCAATCGGCATAGGCCTTCTTCACGATGATCTTCCCCTTTTCGACCAGTCGTTCGAGGACTTTCTGAATATCGAAGCGCTTATCCTTCTTCCCCCTGAATCCGAGGGCAAGGTTCTCAAAATCGATAAAAACCGCCAGGGTATGTTCTGCTTCAGCCATTTTCCCTCCTTTCCATGAAAACATCCTACAACCAAACAAAGAATTTGTAAACCCCGTGTATCGTAATATGAAAAAACCGACTTTTAGAACAAGTAATCCTTCAGCACAAACCCGAACTTTCGTAAGCCACCTAGAATAAGATATTCGCATCAAGAAAGATACGGTCAACAATCATCGACGCCTTGGTTTCTTATGGGAGATGCTTTTGGGATCGACTCCTAATTTCTTAACCTCCTTAAGGGCCCACGCATAGTCTTCGGAAGTGACCGCATTATTTAAGAGGAATTCGGCTTTTCTTTCAGGGGTATATCTTTTCAAGGGCAAAGTCACAGCACGTCTTAAGAGGATACCTTCCTCGTGTGCCTCTGCAATGACGAGGACCCCTTCCATGAACCCGTATTTGCGTCTAAGGCCTGCTGGAATAACCACCTCCCCGCGTCTGCCGATTTTCGTCGTCTCCACGCTCATTCTGAATCACCTTTCCTTTTCAGATCATCAGATATTCAGATTTATGTCAAGATTTCTAATTAGAGTCTGTTTATAAACTAAAGGCTTTCAAAAAGGTCGTCATTCCGGCGAAGGCCGGAATCCAGTAATTTCAAAACCTTCTGGATGCCGGATCAAGTCCGGCATGACGGGGAAAGGGCATTTATAAACAGGCTCTAATTAACCAGGCGGCTGAAGAAGGTATCCCTTCTCTTTCAACCCTTTGGAGGTTCTCCAGCTTGAGGAAGATTTCCTTGCCGGTCAGCTTTGAAAGAGTGTCCGAGTAGATGATCGGTGTTCGAAGGATCACCTTCCCAATCTCATCCCCTGCTCGTTCAATCTCTTTCCAGAGTTTCAATGGAACCCTCCCCGTACTCTTTTAACTTTTTGCTTATTGATAGCCATATAGTCTTATCATCGTTTGACTAACCGACTATCCGACAAATGACTATCGGACTATTATTACCGCTCCCCTTTCTTCAAAAGGGTGATTCTCGGCATCCCTGAGATGGGATTCTCATCGACCCACACCTTACAACCATAGACCTCTTCGATGTTCTCGCGAGTGATCACTTCGCGGGGAGGCCCCATCTTATAAATCCTTCCTCCCTTGAGAAGGATGAGCCGGTCGCAATATTCGGAGGCGATGTTCAGGTCGTGGGAGGCCATGACGATCGTCAGTCCCTTCTCACGGTTAAGGTTCAGGACGAGATTGAGAAAATCGACCTGGTGATGGATGTCCAGGTTTGCCGTGGGTTCATCCAGCAAAATAATTTCAGGCTCCTGCGCCAAGGCCCTCGCAATGAAGACCCTTTTCCGCTCTCCGCCTGAGAGTTCATCGATAAATCTCTCGCTGATCGAAAGGGTCTCCGTCCAGTCCATCGCCTTCTTTGCGATCTCCAAATCCCTCACCCCTTCGAACATGAGATGGCCAAGGTAAGGTGATCTCCCCATCAAAACAATCTCTACCACACGGAAGGGAAAGAGGGAGTAGGCTTCCTGGGGCACAACAGCGATCTTCCTCGCAATCTCCCTCTGGCTCATCTCACTTAAGGAAGTGATCTCCAGGAGAATTTCTCCCTTTTGAGGGGAGAGGAGGCGGCAGAGGATTTTTAGAAGCGTGCTTTTCCCGGAGCCATTGGGACCGATCACGCCAATGAATTCGCCTCTTTCGATCCGCAAAGAGATATCCTGAAGAACCCAGTCCTGGCGGTAGCGGAAAGAGACCGAACGAAGATCGATCATAGTGTCTTCACCACCTTTCTCTTCCTCAGAAGGTAGATGAAGAAGGGCCCTCCGAAGGCCGCCGTGATCACGCCGACAGGAAGCTCCACCGGCGCCAGAATCGTTCTGGCAAAGGTGTCGGAGGCGATGAGAAAAGAGGCGCCGATCAGGGCGGAGGCAGGAAGAAGGAGCCGGTGATCAGGCCCGAAGAGGAGTCGGGCGGAATGGGGAATGATCAGGCCCACGAAACCGATCAGGCCGCACAGTGAGACAGAGGCCGCTGTGATCAGAGAAGCACAGAGATAGGAGACGATCTTCAATCGCTCCACATCCACGCCCAATTGCAGGGCGCTCTCCTCGCCCGAAAGGATCAGATTTAAGTGGGGCGATTTCCAGTAGAGAATCAAAAAGCCTGCCACAATATAAGGAAGGATGATGCCGATTGCCCGTGGATTCGCAAAACTGAAATCTCCCATCAACCAGAAGATAATCGTATGGAGCTCCTCCTTCTGGGAGATGGAGAGGAAGAACATGATGATGGCGGAGAGAAAGGACCCTGTGATGACCCCGGCAAGAAGCAGGATATTGGGATGAATCTTGCCCTCCTGTTTTCCGAAATAAAAGACCAGTCCAATGGTTATCAGCGCGCCTGCAAATGAGGCAAGAGGAAGGCCGAAGGAGAGGGCGCTCAACCCCAGGAAGATCGCAATGATCGCTCCCACGGCTGAGCCGCTGGAGACGCCGAGGATATAGGGATCGGCCAGAGGATTTCTCAAAAGGGCCTGGAAGATGACGCCTGAGACAGAGAGCCCTGCTCCGACCAGCCCTGCCAGCAAAGCCCTGGGAAACCGGAGCGAGAGAATGATCGTTCGTTCCATTTCAGTTTCGGTCCCCGTCAGGCCCAGAAGCGACTGGAGGAGGATGGAGATGGAACGGACGGGATCAACCCTCACGCTACCCACCATCACCGAAAACAGAGTCACAAATATCAGGAGTAGGGTGAGGAGAAGGGTAACAGTAAGGACCTTTTTAAGGGTAAGGATCTTCATTTGAGTTCCATTGCAAATTGCAAAATTAGCAATTAGCAGTTTAAATTTCTATTTTGCAATGCTAATTTTGAAATGCTAATTTTGCACTGGTTTTTTATACCGCCCCGGATGAATCAGCGTTGCCATCTCCTCCAGTCCTTCGATGATCCTGGGCGAGGGGCGATCGATCAGGTCTGAGTCGATGAGGTGAATCCTGCCCTGTTTTACAGCAGGGATCATCTTCCAGCGCTCCCATTCACGTAAAATCCTTTCATAATCCCCTTTTGGGTTCATGGAGCTGATGAGGATCACCTCCGGCGATCTCTTTAAAATTTCCTCCATTCCCAATCGAGGATACATCTCTTTATCCTTTCCCGCAACATTTTCTCCTCCTGCCAGACGGATGAGATCGTCTCCAAAGCTTCCTTTTCCGACTGTCACGATGGGCGATTCTCCGATCTGGAGAAAGACTTTCGGACGGTAAAGGGTTTTAGTCCGTTCGGCCACCTTCTCTTTCCTTCTCTGCATCGACTCGATGATCGAGAGAGCCTCTCTCTCCTTTGCCGACACCCGACCGAGGTGACGAATGCTTTGAAGGACATCTTCAAATCTTTTCGGAAAAATTACAAAAGATGGAAACCCCAATCTCTCCAGACGCTCCACCATCTCCCTTGGATTTCCGGCCCCGGTCGCAATGATCAAGTCGGGCTTGAGGGAGATGACCCTTTCAAAGTCAATGCTAATATAACT
Organism: Deltaproteobacteria bacterium; assembly: GCA_018333535.1. Classification (GTDB taxonomy): domain Bacteria; phylum Desulfobacterota; class BSN033; order BSN033; family UBA1163; genus RBG-16-49-23. Next base: position 23,659 of record JAGXTA010000171.1, read on the forward strand.
TCCGACCCTCACCCTGGACTTCGCCTTTTCAGGGTAGTTGCAATGGATGGAGACGCCCACTACCTCCTCATCAAGGCCAAGGCTGAAGAGGATTTCGGTGATGTTGGGAGCCAGGGAAACAATCCGCTTCGGAGGAAAAGAAAACGTCACTTCCCTCCCGACTTCATCTTTTAACTTTAAAGTGCCCGCATCGGACACCAAGGGAGTTAAAAAGATGAACATGCAAAGGATCAAAAAAAATCTCCATCTCTTTCTCCCTTGATGGGAAAAAACTGTCTTTCCCCTCCCCATCGAGAGACTGTGTCGTATTATGAATAAACCGACTTTTTGAAAAGGGGGAGAGGCGGTCGGGTGGAAAAGATTTAGAGCAGTAACCTTTAGCCGTTCGGATTCTGGCATGCTATGTGTATGAAAACATCCAAATTGATACAAGTGACCGTTCCCAATCATCTAAAAGACCCGCATTCTAAAGCTTTGCCCTCCTGCCGGCGGGCAGGGAACCTGACTGCCTTTCCCCCTTTTCATTCCGATTACGACACAGTCTCTGTCGGGAGAGGGGCAGGGCGAGGGTGAAAATATTTTTTCTGCATCGAATCAATCATCGAAGTTGGAAAGCAACAGGGATATTGACCCATCCAGGAACCGGGGTTTCACCCTTTTTCGCAGGGACAAATTTCCACTGCTTCACAGCGGAAATGGCAGAACCGTCCAAAACCTCATGACCCGAAGAACGCCTCACCTCAATCTCTCCCACCCGGCCATTGGATAAGACTTCAACCCTGAGTAAAACCTCTCCTTCGTATCCTTTTTTCCTCGCCTCCCGGGGATAGAGGGGTTTGGGATTTTCAGCATATCGGGGTTGAGCAAAGATGACTTCACCTTCGGAGAGGGAAGGACTCTTTATCGCCACACGAGACGTTTCAGAGGAACTGGTTTGAGGAAAGGGATTTCCAAGCGATGCGATGACAACCCTTTCTTCCTGCTTATTTTCTATGACTTTCTTCTCGCTTTGTAATAGAGATAATTTGGGTTCGCTGACCGATATGACCTTCGCTTCGTTCTGAACAGGCGCGGTGGCTATGGGTTCCTGCTCCTTTTTAGGGAGAGTGACCTCTACTTCCTCAACCCGAGAAACCTTCCTCTCCTCATGGGTTTTCACGGGTGCGTGTGCTTCGGTCTTTATCTCAACCTCTTCACTCCGAACTCCCTCCGGGCCGTAGGCCCTTATGGGCTGAACTCCGAACTCCCCGCCTGCCGAAGAAGTGGCTTGGCGGGCAGGCGAACTCCGAACTTTTGTCCTGTCTTCCACCTTTCTCAACGGCTCCCTTTTCTCCTTGATGATGGGAAGAAGAGAGACTTCAATGTTCAAACGCGGAAGTTGTGTGATCTTAAAATCCGGCAGGAGGATGGAAAGAAGGGAAAAGACAAAGAAGTGGAGTCCCAACGAGATGGATATAAAGAGTTTAAAATTCCAGGTTCCGTTCATTTTGATATATTTAAAAAATATATTTCAGCTCTATGGGACATCGGTCAGGGATGTTGAAAAAGTTTTAGAGCGGAAACCTTCAAATAATCAATGCGTCAGATCGCCGGTATAGTTAACGATTATAAAAACAACAGGGCTTTAGGACTACATTAAAAAACCGCATTCTAAAACTTTGAAAACATCTTTGGCCGATGTCCCATAGAGTGACAAAAAACCCGCTCTTCGGGAGAAAGAGCGGGTTCTTTTCAACGTCACCCTTCACAGCCTTCCACCGAAGACCTAATCGTGAAGCGTATTCAGGCAGGTTTTCTGGCTTACGGATCATCCTAATCCCTGCCCCTTCCCACCCTTTGACCCTTCGACAAGCTCAGGGCTTTGGGCAGTGGTTACTGGCAGGTTTCGTCCCCGATTACAGCGGCGTGGCCGTCCCCGATTCTCACGGGGTTCCCTTTTGAGGCATCAAGCCACCTGAACACCTATTCAATTTTAACTCTTTATATCATAAGCATCGAAAGAGTGTCAAATATTATCACCCTGAAGCCGCCCTTGACATATCCGTGTAATTATGCTATTAAAATGCATTATCACACGAAAATAACGGTGAGAAACTATGGTTCCTAACTACATTGAAAGGGGCATCGAACGGGTTTTGAAAAAGGCCGTCAAGGAATTTCCTGCCATTGTCCTCACAGGACCCCGGCAGTCTGGTAAAACCACTACGTTAAAACACCTGTTCGGTAAAGATTGCCAATATATCTCCCTTGATCCTCCAGATGTTCGAGCGTCAGCCAACGCTGATCCGAGGGGGTTCCTGAATCAATGCGCTCCGCCCGTCATCATCGACGAGATTCAACATGCTCCTGATCTCCTGCCCTATATCAAGGAACGCATTGATGAACACCGTCGAGAACGAGGTCAGTATATTCTCACCGGATCTCAGAATTTGCTTCTCATCAGAAGTGTCTCAGAGTCTCTGGCTGGACGAGCCGCGATATTGAAATTACTTCCTCTGTCCTATCGAGAAATAGCGGGCGATCCAAACGGTCCTCTTCCCTGGGAGCAAGGCGGAATCGAAAGAGATTTGCATGGGCTTTCGCATCTCGAACTCTGGAAGGGTTTCCTGTGTGGAACTTATCCTGAATTGATTGCAGAAAGTGATCGTGATTTCTGGCTTTGGCACGCCAGTTATGTCCAGACCTATCTCGAACGCGATGTGCGGGGGCTTCAACAAATCGGAGACCTTACCCTATTTCAAAATTTCCTCCGGACGATTGCGGCCCGAAGCGGCCAGCTTCTCAATCTTGCCGATATTGGACGCGATCTTGGAATTGCTCTCAATACGGTGAAGCGGTGGATAGCCATTCTTGAAGCCACCTTCCAGATTATTATTCTGAGGCCCTATTTTGAAAACATCGGGAAGAGGCTTGTAAAAACGCCAAAAGTTTATTTCACCGACACGGGCACCTTGTGTTATCTCGCCGGCTTAAAAGACGCCGAACATGCAATCTCAGGGCCTCTGGGAGGAGTAATTTTCGAAACAGGAGTTCTCGCTGAGATCGTGAAGAGGTTTGTCCATGCTGGACAGGACCCGCATCTCTATTTCTGGAGAACAAGTCATGGCTCGGAGGTCGATATCGTTGTTGAACGGGGAGGGAAACTGATCCCGATTGAGGTCAAGCCTTCAGGAACTCCTCGGCCAACCATGGCACACGGAATATTGGCCTTCAGAAAAGATTTCCCCAAAAAGGCCGAAAGGGGATATGTGATCCATCCAGGGGATATAAAACTTTCCATTGCCCCTAACGTATTAGCGTTGCCCTTTGCAGGGCTATGATTTTTCGACCCTCACTTAAAGATCCTTCCGTCCCAGTTTACCCCCTAGATGTATGTCTTCCCTTCTTTTGATCTCGGCGGTATAGAAGCCAATGGATGAAAAGGAGCCGAGCGCCTCGGAAAGGTGCTTGATCAAAGTAGTCTTGCCAATGCCGGGTGGGCCTGTGATGAGGATGTTCTTAATCTTCACCCCCGGACAAAGGGATTGTGTCGCTTCTCGTATTGGATCGTTGAGGTCGGTGTGGAACCGTAGTTATGGCCGGGGAAGACGATCGTGTCGCCGGGCAGTGTGTAGAGTTTCTTCTGGATGGAACCTTCCATCACATCCCAGGAACTTCCAGGGAAGTCCGTCCTTCCCACCGAGCCCACAAAAAGGGTGTCGCCGGTAAAGACCATCCCATCCATATAGAGGGACATTCCGCCCGGAGAGTGGCCGGGCGTGTGGAGGACTTTAAGTGCGACTTTCCCCGCCTTGATCAGATCGCCCTCTTTGACCAGAATGTCGGCAGGAGGAGATTGGGTGGCGCTGAACATCATGAGAAGATCGGGAGGGGTGCGTGTGAGGTGGGCGGCCTCCTCTTCATGGATGACGATCTTGGCCCCGCTCTTTTTTTTCATCTCGGCATTGCCCATGACATGGTCCACATGGCAATGGGTATTGACGATATACTTGATCTTACTGATACCATGAGATTTCGCTTCGGATAAGAGTCTTTCCGCATCATCCGAAGGGTCGATGAACAGCCCCTCTTTCGTCTCTTCATCCCCGATCAGGTAACAGAAGACAGAAAAATTCCCAACCTCATATTGTTTGACGATCATTACTCTCCTCCTCTTTCCCGCCTGTTTTCTTATAATATAAAGGATGGCTCTTAGAAACTTCAACTTTTTCTTGACAAATGGGTCTCAAATGTATAATTGGCTATCGTGGCTTTTTAAGACGGATACCGCTTCGGGAGTCGATGAACAGGAAGAAGTTCGCTGAAGGAGAAAAAATGGATTTCGAGTTGACGAACCGACAAAAACAGATTTGCATGGCGGCACGGGAGTTTGCCGAAGGGGAATTTCCGGGGATTGCCCGTGAATATGATCGCCGGGAAGAATTCCCCGGAGAACTCTGGAAGAAGGCATGCGGCCTGGGTTTTATCGGACTCTTTATCAAAAAAGAGTATGGAGGACTTGGATTAGGTTTTCTTGAATTTGCCATGGTGATGGAGGAATTCTGGAGGGTGGATCCGGGATGCGGAAATATTTTGTTGACGACCTTCGGCGCCGAGATCATTCAACTCTATGGCACCGAGGAACAGAAAAAGAAATACCTCCCTCCCCTCACGAATGGAAAGGCGATCATGGGAACAGCCATCACAGAGCCTGATGCGGGAAGCGACATCCTATCCATCCTGACCCAGGCGAGGAGAGAGGGCGATCATTATGTGATCAATGGGGCAAAGCAGTTCATCACCAATGGAAGCATTGCCAATTACCTCACAGTGCTTTGCGTGACTCATCCTGATGCAGACTCAAGGCTGAAGAGATTTGGGGTTGTGATTGTAGAGACAGACCGTCCGGGGTTTGGTGCCATTAAAATTACCGGAAAGCTGGGCATCCGGGCTTCCGATACAGCAGAACTCCGGTTCAGCGATGTGGGGGTTCCGAAAGAAAACCTGATTGGCGATAAAGGGGGGGAAGGCTTTTCTCAGATCATGCAGCTCTTCAATTTTAACCGGGTGATCGCTGCGGCCCAGGGCGTGGGCGTGGCTCAAGGCGCGCTCGATAAAGCCATCCAGTATGTCAAGAAGCGGAAACAATTCGGTCAACCTCTCGGGGCCTTTCAGGCCATCCAATTCAAAATTGCTGAGATGGCCACCTGGGTCGAGGCGGCACGAACGCTCACCTATAAGGCAGGATGGATGATCGATCACGGGAAAGTGGATCCTAAACTCATCTCCATCGCCAAATATATCGCGGGGGAAGTGGGCGTCAAGGTGACCAATGATGCGCTCCAACTCCACGGCGGGTATGGTTATATCGCCGAATATGATATGGAACGATTTTACCGGGACGCAAAGATCGTTGAGATCTATGAAGGGGCGAAGGAGATCGAGAAAAATACCATTGCGAGGGAACTGCTGGGAAAATTGTAGTTTTAATGCCGTTTTTGTTTTCACCCTGAACCAACCCCTAAATTCAAGTTCAGGGTCTACGATTTCAGGGTCTCACGAGATGCCGAAACAAGTTCGGCATGACATTCTTATCGCTGGATTAAGGTAAGGAGCTTGAATATGGATTTCGAATTGACGGATGAACAGAAGGATATTCAGAAAGCCGCACGGGAATTCGCGGAAAAGACGTTTCCTGAGGTCGCTGAAGAGTGCGACCTCAACGAGACTTTTCCGATGGAGTTATGGAAGAAGGCATGCGAACTTGGGTTTGTAGGCGTCTTTATCGACGAAGCCTATGGAGGCCCGGGCCTGGGTTTTTTGGAACATGCCCTCATTACCGAGGAGTTCTCAAGGGTGGATGCCGGGTGCGGGGCAATTCTCACCACCACCTTAGGCTCGGAATTTATTCACTTCTTCGGAAGGGAAGAGCAGAAGAAGAAATATCTTCCCCTTCTGCCCAAAGGAGAGGCCATCATGGGAATGGCAATTACCGAACCCGATGCCGGAAGCGATGTGGCTTCCGTCTCAACCGTAGCCCGAAAAGGAAATGGCCATTATGTGATCAATGGAAGCAAGATGTTCATCACCAATGGAAGCATTGGCGACTATATCGTCGCCCTCTGCGTCACCAATGAAGAGGAGAAGGTAAAGTCAAAACGCCACAGCCCAATTCTCATTGAGACGAATCGGGAAGGGTTCGAGGCCAACAAATTGAAGAGAAAACTTGGAATGCGGGCTTCGGATACCGCGGAGATCAATTTTTCAGAGGTGAAGGTTCCCCTGGAGAATTTAGTGGGAGAGACAGAGGGAGATGGATTTTATCAACTCATGACGGTTTTCAACCATACCCGCGTTGCCGTGGCCATCTCAGGAGTGGGAATCGCTCAGGGTGGACTGGAGAAGGCAATCCAGTATGCGAAACAGAGAAAGCAGTTTGGAAGTCCTCTTGGCAGTTTCCAGGGGATTCAATTCAAGCTGGCGGAGATGGCCAGCCTGATCGAGGCGGCAAGAGCGCTCTGTTATCAAGCGGCCTGGATGGTCGATCATGGAAGGATTGATCCCAAACTCATCTCCATGGCCAAGTGGTTCGGAGGAGAGGTAGGGGTCAAGGTGATCGATGAGGTGGTGCAGATTCACGGCGGATATGGTTATCTGGGTGAATATGGGATTGAGCGCCTCTATCGGGATGCCAAGCTCGTGGAGATCGTGGAAGGAACCAAGGAGATCGAGAAGTTGATCATTGCCAGAGAACTTCTTGGCCGGTAGTGAAAATAGAGATTGTCTTTACTGTATGCGTAGTCTCCAAATTATTCCGTATATCTTACGCCGGTGCCAGTTTTGGAATCAAGAAGGAAAAGAATCCTTCTTTCTCATTCTCCCTCTCGATCTTCTCAAAGGCACACTGCACGGCCGAGCGGATCTCTTCCATGTCAACGGGCTTCATCGCCTGATAGAAAATGCCCGCCCCCCGGAGCCTTCTCACCGGTCCCAGGGATTCCTCCGAAGAGATCATAATGACCTGAATCTTAGAATTGACTTTCTTTAACACTGAGACAACATCACAGGCTTTCAACCCCTCGATCTCATCATCGAGAAGAAGAACCTGATGCTGGCCGTTGCGGACTTTCTTGATCATCTCGCTCAGAGCTTTGACCGACTCCACCCGGTATCCCTGCCCGTGAAAATAGGTGGTCAGCGATCTGACCCATAAATCATCCTGATAGGCTATGAGTATTTTCTTGTTTTGCATGGCTGCCCCTCCTCTTATCTTATGTCGCTCGGATGGGTATTTCTGACTCTCGATACGGGGTGAAAACCGCTCTAATAAGAGAGCTCATGAGAATCCCCGCAGGTATCACCTGTGCCAGGACGACGATGACTCCGAAGGTCAAAAAGAACCAGACCCCAAGAAGTCCTATCCCCCTGATCCCACCCGCATAGGCAATCCCCAGAGAACCCAATGCGACTGCCAGAATCAGGGCCAGACTCAGAATAATTAGGATTTTCTTCATGCTCTTAGACATTGGATTTCACCTCTTCTTGTTTGTTCATCGGGCTACTTTTTTACCGTCACAGGCTTTACCCCAGGAAGCATCACTTCTTCCTCAACCTTCTTCTCTTTCTTCAATGCCATGGTCGTGGCCGTTCCGATGAAGCTGAAGAAAAGAATCGCTGCCGGGATCAGTTGAAGAAGGATGATGATGGCTCCGATAATAACAAAGACCCAGAGGGCCGGCCCTGCGTCCTTCAGGCTGATCGACCTCGCAAATGCAGGAGAAGCTGCCAGACTCATTAACCCTACCATCAACCCAATTTTTAATCCTTTTGCCATTTTTTCCATCTTCGTTTCCTCCTCTCTTTGATTTTCAACCTATATATAGCATTTCTTATGCCAAATTTAACATTTATTGTAACTTATCGTTATAATTACATTTTTCTTTTTTACTATTTTTATAAAGTCCTGTTTTCCATTAAAATGAACGTTTTTATTATACTATTATTACACCCAATTTGCCAAAACGTTTTCTAACTACTTAAATAAATAGTAATTTTTTAGAAATATAGGTTTTATACACAAAGTCAATGGAAAAATAAAAACAATATACTATTTGAAGTTAAGGGGCTTAATCTCTTTAATCTTTAGGGAGCCTCGAATAATGTCATAAGGTTTGCGAAACCAGGAATCCATAACATTCTGACATTAGATGGTCTCGTAAAAAGTCGTCTCACCGGTCCTGCGGCAGGAACCGGTGTCCAGTGTTTTCATAAGTGTTTGAGATTACTGGATTCCGGCTTTCGCCGGAATGACGATCGTTAGGGTTTTTCGACTTTTTACGAGACCATCATTACTGGACTCCTGCCGGAGTTTATCCTGTACTTAATACGGGACGGGAGTGACAAAATGGGAATTATTAGAGGTAGCCTTTTAAAAAGGCTATTTATAGGCAGGGAATAACCATGGAAGTTAATGAGGGTCGGGGTTATGCAAGATGGCAGGCGACCCAGTGGCCTTCTTCGATCTCGCGAGGGGATGGAATCTCTTTCTGGCAAATTTCCACACCGATGGGACATCGAGGATGAAAATTGCACCCCGGCGGTAGGGCAATCGGACTGGGAATCTCTCCCCTGAGGATAATCCGCTCCCGAGAGGCTTCCACGATCGGGTCCGGAATCGGCACGGCAGAAAGGAGCGCTATGGTATAGGGATGTTTGGCCACCCGGTAAAGGGCATCTCGATTTGCCACTTCAACAATCTTTCCGAGATACATGACTGCAACCCGGTGGCTGATGTGGCGGACTACGGAGAGGTCATGGGCGATAAAGAGATACGTGAGATCAAACTCTCCCTGAAGGTCTTCGAGGAGGTTGATGATCTGTGCCTGGATCGAGACATCGAGCGCAGAGATGGGTTCGTCGCAGACGATAAAACTGGGCCGGATGGCAAGGGCGCGGGCGATCCCGAGCCTCTGACGCTGACCTCCGCTGAATTGATGAGGATAGCGGTCTTTCATGGAAGGGTCCAGTCCCACGATCTTCAATAGCTCAGCGATCTTCTCCCTCAACTCTCTGCCTCTGATCCGGGTATGGACCCGCAGAGGTTCGGCCACGATTTCTCCGGCTGTCATCCTTGGGTCCAGGGAGTCGAAGGGGTCCTGAAAGATGATCTGCATTCTCTGCCGGATCGACCGGAGATGGTCAGATGCCATTGTGCACAGGTCCACCCCTTCGAAATAGACCTCTCCTGAAGTGGGACGGATCAATTGGAGGAGGCATCTTCCCAGGGTGGTCTTACCACAACCGCTTTCACCCACGAGGCCGAGGGTTTCCCCCTTTCGAATAAAAAAATTGACGCCATCTACAGCCTTGACCTCAGCGATCTTCTGCTGGCGGATGATCCCCTTGGTCATGGGAAAATACATAGAGAGGTTTTTAATTTCAATTAGGATATCGTTTGCCATCTCTAATAACCACGACCTCAACCTTTTCTATCTTTCCATATTGGCCCAGCAGGCAGTGAAGTGGCCATCCCCCACGGGCCTGAGCTCCGGCCTCTCCTTAGAACATATCTCCATACGATACGAACATCTCGGCATAAAAGAACATCCCGGAGGAAGGAGGATCAGATTCGGCGGTTGACCGTCAATCGGCACCAGTCTCTCCTTCCTGGGCTTATCGAGCCTCGGCACAGAAGCAAGCAACCCAATGGTATAGGGATGCTGCGGATGAGCGTAGACTTCAGCCGCCGGACCTTGCTCAACGATTCTCCCCGCATACATGACTGCCATACGGTTGACATGCCGTGCCACCACACCTAAGTTATGGGTGATGAGCATGACAGCGGTTCCAAGCCTTGAGGTAAGCTCCTTGACCACTTCGAGGAGCTGCGCCTGGATCGTCACATCCACCGCAGTCGTGGGTTCATCAGCAATAAGAAGTTTCGGGTTACAGCTCAAAGCCATGGCGATCATCACCCTCTGACGCATGCCTCCGCTGAACTGGTGAGGGTAGTCGCCAATCCGCCTTTCGGGATCCGGAATCCCCACCATCCTCAAGAGCCTTAGAATCTCCTCCCTGGCTTCCTTCTTATTCATGTTTCTGTGGAGCTCAAGGGCCTCTCCGATCTGTAGCCCGATGGTGAGAACAGGATTGAGGGAGGTCATCGGCTCCTGAAAGATCATGGCAATGTGGTTTCCACGGATGTTACGGATCTCCTTCTCGGAGATCTTCAGGAGGTCCTTCCCCTCAAAGAATATCTCCCCGCCAACGATCTTTCCCGGGGGATTGGCGATCAGACGGAGGATAGAAAGGGCGCTGACACTTTTTCCGCAGCCGCTTTCGCCCACAAGCCCCAGGGTCTCTCCTTCCTTCAGATCGTAGGAAACCCCGTCCACGGCCTTGACCACGCCGGCATCCGTGTAGAAATAAGTTTTTAAATCCCTGACCTGAAGCAGAATTCCCATGTTTAATTAGTGTAAGGGCTATGGTAAAGAGACCCGTTTCGTTTATCGGTTAGGTATTTCGTCTTAATAATTTTTCTCCTCCGAACTCCAGTCTCCGAACTATTTCACGTCTTCAACCTCGGGTCCAGGGCATCCCTCAATCCATCCCCTAAAAGATTAAACCCCAGCACCGTAACAAAAATCATCAGCCCTGGAAAGGTGGCGACATGATAGGCCACTCGAATATAGAGCCTTCCTCCGTTGAGCATGGCTCCCCATTCAGCCGTTGGCGGGCTTACTCCTAAACCCAAAAATCCAAGCCCTGCAGCCCAGAGAATGGCCGTGGCCATGTGGAGGGTGGACTGGACAATGATGGGAGAGAGGCTGTTGGGAATGAGATGCTGGAGGATGATTCTCAGATGGCTCGAACCGATAGAGCGCGCCGCCTCAACAAACTGTCTCGACTTGATGGCAAGTACGGAACTCCTTGCCAGCCGCGCATAAATCGGAATCGTTGAGATCCCGACCGCAATCATCACATTGTGAAGCCCCACGCCAAGCATCGCAATGAGCAAGAGGGCGAGCAGAATTCCAGGAAAGGCCAACATGGTATCGACAAACCGCTGGACGATGAAATCGACCTTTCCGCCAAAATAGGCGGAGACAACACCGATAGGAACGCCCACGAAAATGCCGATCGAGATGACGATGAGTCCGATGAGAAGGGAGATGCGTGCGCCGTAGATGATCCGGCTGAGGATGCATCTGCCCAGCTCATCCCTTCCCAGGGGATAGTCCCAGGAGGGAGTAGCGAGCTTATCGGCCAGGCTATGTTCATAGGGATCATGAGGTGCAAGAAGAGGGGCAAAGAGGGCCGAGAGAAGGAAGACCACCACGATAACCAGTCCCATCATGGCCGTTATCCTTTTGGAGAGACGCCGGAACACATCCCAAACCGGACCCCTCTCTTTTCTCTCCGGTTTTTCAATCTGCAATCTGCTATCTGCCATCTGCAATCCCGATTTAATGGTACCTTATCCTCGGATCCAGATACGAATAGAGGATATCCACGATCAGATTGACGAAAATAAACATCGTCGCCACAACCAGGACTACACCCTGAACTATTGGGTAGTCGCGCGAAAGAATCGCCTCCACCAGAAGCCTTCCGATTCCTGGCCAGGCAAAAACTATTTCCGTCAGCACGGCGCCGCCAAGAAGCGTGCCGGTCTGAAGTCCGATCACCGTCACCACCGGAATGAGGGCGTTTTTCAGGGCATGGCGGGAGATCACCACTTTTTCTGAAAGCCCTTTTGCCCTTGCTGTTCGAATATAGTCGAGCCGGATCACCTCGAGCATGCTTGACCGGGTCATCCGGGCAATGATTGCTGTCGAATTGGCGCCAAGGGTGATCGCCGGAAGGACGAGATGTTTGAAACTCTCCGCTCCCACTGATGGGAACCAGCCGAGCTTGATCGAGAAAAGAAGCATGAGCATCAAGCCCAGCCAGAAGACCGGCATCGAAAGTCCGAAGAGGGCGACGAGCATACTCAGATAATCAAATTTGGAATTCTGTTTCACCCCTGCGATGATTCCGGTCGTCACTCCCAAAACCGTTGCGACCAGAATGCTTGCAAAGGCAAGTATAAGGGTATTCGGAAGCCTCGCCATGATCTCTTTCGTAACAGGAAGTCCTGTCCGGTTAGAGGTGCCGAGATCTCCTTTGAAAATATTTCCAATAAAGAGAAGGTATTGTTTCACTGGATGTTTATCCAGCCCGAGTTGAACCCTGACCTGATCGACCACATCTTTTGTGGCATGGGGGCCTGCTAACACAACGGCCGGATCACCGGGGATCACCCGGACGATGGTGAAGATGATCAGGGAGATCCCAAGGAGAACCGGGATCATGATGAGAAGTCTTCGGATGATGTACTGACCGGACATATCTGTGATTAAATACCTTTTATCAAAAAAAGGGGCTGACCTTTTCCTTAACAGATTTTGAAGAAAAAATCAGCCCCTTCTATCACAAGATTTCGTGGTTATTCGATCCAGGCTTCTTTAGCAATGACCCTCTCGGTTGGGTGAACAATGATGCCCTTCACATTGGCTCTGGTGCCCACCATCTGGACTTCGCTATGGAGGAAGAGCCAGGGGGCTTCCTCGTTGATCAGGGTCAAGGCTTCTTTGTAAAGTTTCTTCCGTTCTTCTGGATTGGCTGTGCTTCGTGCCCCATCCAGCAATTGATCAAGCTTTTCGTTTTTAAAGAAAGAGGCATTCATCCCTTTCTTTGGCCATTCTCCGGAGTGGAAAAGCGTGTAAAGGCCATAGTCCGCATCGCCTGTGACGCATCCCCAGCCAAGCATATAGATCTTGTGCTCCACCTGATCTTTCTCGCGGAGGATGGAGGGAAGATAGGTTCCCCATTCCATCATCTTGATATCTGCCTTGATGCCGACTTTGAGAAGGTCTGCGGCTACTGCCGTGCAAACAGAGGCATCCATATAATATCGCCCGACGGCTGGATGGAGTGTGGTCTCAAACCCTTTGGGAAAACCTGCTTCGGCCAGAAGAGCCTTTGCCTTCTCGATGTTATATTCATAGGTCTTAATGGGTGCATAGCCGAAGATGCCCGGGCTGATTGCAGCATCGGAAACACGTCCCACTCCGCCAAGCACATGCTTTACGATGGCCTCTTTGTTGACGGCAAAGTTGATGGCCTGCCTGACCCGCTTATCCTGAAAAGGTTCTTTCAAAGCGTTAAACCCGAGATAGATGGTTCTGACACTTGCGGCGCTCAGGACGACAAGGTTTTTATCGGCTTTTAATCGCGGGATATCGAAAGGTGGAATGCGTACGGCTACCTGTACTTCACCCGTCTCCAGAGCAACCACTCTCGAGGCTTCATCCGGAATGACACGCCATGTCACTTCCTCGAGAAGCGGTTTCTTTCCCCAATAGTTGTCATTCCGAGCCATGACAAACTTGTTGCCCGGAACCCATTCTTTAAACATGAAGACACCCGTCCCAACCGGCTTTGCTACGGCTTTATCCCAGGATGCCTTGAGTGATGCGGGGCTCTGGATTCCGGTTGCCTGATGGGTCAGGTTGCTCACCAGTGCGGCAAAAGGCATTTTTGTCTTCATCTTCACGGTGTAATCATCCACAACCGTCACCGTGGAGATGGGCGCCACTAAAAATCTGTAGCGGATGGCAACCTTGGGATCGAGAAGGCGATCAAAAGTAACCTTCACCGCCTCTGCATTAAAGGGTGTGCCATCGTGAAAATTAATCCCCTTTCTCAACTTCAGCGTAAATTCTGTCGCATCAGATGAAACCTCCCATTTCTCAGCCAGCCTCGGCACAATCTCGCCCTTTGGGGTGAGTTCGAGAAGCGACTCCACCATATGGTCAAGAATGGTAAAGGTTGGGGCATCCAAGGCGAAGTGTGTATCCATGGTAAGTGCATCTGTTCCCGAAGCGACGATCAATTTCTGTGGAACCTTTGGCTTGGGCTTGGCTACCACAGGTTTGGGTTTTTCTGCGGGTTTGGCTTTCACCTCCGCCGGCTTAACTTTCTCCGCAGCCGGTTTTGTCTGGGCAAATGAACTCTCCATCAGCCCCATGGTGAGGTAAAAGAAGAAACCCAGGGCAAGTAAAACGACAAATCCTGAAATGCTCTTTCTTCTGATTTCCTTCATCATCTCCATTCCTCCTCTCAGAATCTAAATAATTGTCTTAATTCGAAACTCTTCACTCTCAACTATTATCTTTTCACCCCCTCTCTTTAATAATTCCTATCTTTAGGATCGTCCAATGATAAAAGGCCAAACGACCCAAAATTTACACGAATTCCCTTTTAAAGTCAAATCATTTTATTGAGATTTCTGATGAAAAAGTATCGAAATCTCTGATTACCCAGATTACGACCGATTACACTGAAGCGAAATGCATTGAAATTAGTGCCGGCTGAAGCCGGTAGCTTTGATTTCGGCTGGAAGCCGATTAAAGTCAAACACTTCTTACCCCCTCAACCTGTCCCTCTCCCCTGAAGCTGTGAAAAAATTGCATGAATCACCCCCACCCTCCTTCGACGGGAGGAGGCGGGGGGGAGGGTGAGCAAAATGCAAGCCACCAATTCACCTAAAGGTGAGGGTTTTTCTCCCATTCCCCGAGGGGGATAATAAAGTTAAAACCTTAATCGACGCCCATTCTCTTTTAACCACAGTCTTTGTCTCCTGTAATCGGGGAGGATCGACTCTAAGTAGCTCCAGAATCTTCCGGAATGATTTTTTTCTTTGATATGCGCCAGTTCGTGAATCAGTATATAATCGATGACGGTCAGCGGCGCCATGACCATTCTCCAACTGAAAGATAATCGATTATCTCGTGAACAGGAGCCCCAGCGGGATTTGGCGCTTGTTATCCTGATCTCTTTTGGAAAGAGATGCAGCCTATTGCTGTAATAGTCCACTCTTCCAGCGATTATCTCTTTAGCCTCTCTCTTATACCACAGAATAAAAAGATCCCTTGCCTTCTCGATATGGTCCAGATCAAGGATGAATTTCCCAAAAGATAATTTTAGGGGAGGTCCCTGATGGTCGGACTCCCGGATTTCCAATGGATACGATTCTCCTAAATATAAAAATTTCTCCCCGGGAATAAATGCCTTTTCGGTTTCTTTGATCGATCTTTCTTTTTCTGAAATCTTTTTAATGACCCATGACTCTTTTTCCTTAATAAATCCCTCTATCTCCCCCTTTGGCGTATGATAAGGGACGTAGAGGACAATTCTCCCATCTTCTTTAATGCGGAGAGAGAGCGTTTTTCTCCTCTTCTTGCTTCTGATCAAATGAACGTTAAGATGATGCTCCATGGGCCATGTAATTCATGTAATTCTTATTCACTAATTTATGGAATATTTCCATGTCTTCCAGAAATCGATTTATAAATTCAAGCGTCGATTGGACCATTTCCGGCTGACCAATCACTGCATCGCTGCCAAAAAGGACCCGATCCTGGTTCTGTTGGATAAAGCTCTTATAGGAGGCCGGCTCTTTTTCCATAAACGATGTCAAAGAAGACATATCCGTGTAACAATTTGAATACTTATCTAACAGCAAGGACATGGCCCTTCTGGAAAATCCGAAATGAGGGATATTAAAATGTGTTCCCGGGTAACTCCTGACCATTTCTTCAACAAAGTCTCCATATCTTCTCAAATCAACATGCATCAGAATCGGCATCCCCTGAGAGGATGCCTCTCCGATGATCAATGATGTAATTTTCTCCGACTCCTTGCATGTTCGGCCAAACGTCTTTTCCATGCCGCCGATGCAAAGGGTTGTATCTTCTTTTGGAACATAAAGCAGTTTAAGGCCCTTAAAACCCTTCTGTTTGTACATTTTAATTTTATCTTCAATATGATTCTCCATAAAGCGAGCGTCTAAAAAGGGGACGATCTTCAGGGGACGGGGTAAGTTCATCACCGCAAATGGATCCTTTTGATTTTCAAGAGCCTCCCGTGTAACAAAAGGATGATAGGCTCCGGGTATCATCTTCAGATAAGCATCTATTTCAGCGGGGAATTCGCTTATCACCAGGATATTTATGCCTGCAAGACCGGTCTTTTCTAAAAGCCCAATTTTTTGCTGGAGTTCGTGTAAAGAACAGTCATAAAAGAAATGAATATGCGCATCATAATATTCCATGCTCAAAAGTCTCCTTTAGGATAAGGAAGGACTCTATATTATCATCCCTTCTTCAATATCTCTAAAACCCGATCCCGGTAGTCCTGGCTATTTTCATCGGCAGGTATCACCTCGATCTCTGAGGGAGACGATGCCCCCAAACCAAGCTCCACTGCCCTTGCAATCTGCTCCTGATCAAAGATCTTCGGTTTCATAATACTCTCGTTGCTTCCGAGAAATTTTAAAATGGCAACTCCGACGGCATCAATAGCCACCCGATCGGTCGAGGCGAGGAAGACCTCCCCTTTGATATGCTTCCCGGTCATTGGGCCGCCATCTACAAAGGCATCGATTCCGTCAAGGATGACAAGAGCAGGTTTAAAAGGTTCATTGATCTCGGCAATCATCTTTCGTTGATGGAGAGAACTGTGAAGCTCCCGCATGTAATCGTATCCATGACGGGAGGTAGGAACAGCACCCACATGGAGCTTCAGCGACAGGGTGAAGATTCCTCCATACTGATGCGTCTTCAGGCAGCAGGTGGAGATGAGGCACTCTGAATCAAGAATGGGCCGCGCAATCCTAAACCCATTCGGCCAGTGGCTCTTCTTGGGTTTGAATAACACCCAATCCTTCTCCTCAAGATTATCAAAATCAATGACCTTTACATTCAATTTTTCCAGAATGGGCAAAATCCCCTTTTTCTCCATCACCTCACGGGTCAAGGGATGGCTTCTCTCTCCGAGGCTGATCGATCTTGCCCCCATTTCCCAGACCTCTTCGACTAAGGCAACTAATGTGTCGTTATGCGTGGAGCCCGGTGTGATATCTGCGGTATTGAAATTGGGTTTGATCAAGACATCTTTCCCCTTGACAGGATTAATATTAAGTGTCTTCAAAGATCTCTTTACCCCATTCTTCCTATCATCTGTCTTCACCAATGCCACACGACTTGCTGCCTTGGACATAGCAACACCTCCCATTCCCATAAATAGAGCCCCTCCGGCCACTCCGGTATACTTTAAAAAATCCCTCCGATTGACTCTCTTCATCGTTTTCTAATAATCAGGTTTTATTATTTGGCTCTCGGTCGTATCTCCCCTGACCCAGACAGAGATAGATATACTTCTTTTTGGAACCAGCCATTCGTTAGTTCCCCTACCCTTCCCATCTAAGTTTAAAGGGGTAGGAAATTATAAAATATTCTTATTCCGATTAACCAATTATCTTTGTCAAGGCCAAAATAAATGGAGGGAAGGACTTGCCGGTGAACTTTTAAGGTGAGTGTAATCTCGATTGGAGTGGTTTGGTTACTTACGAATACTCACCGTTCCAAAGAGCCTCTAAAAAACCCTTATATGGAAGAACCGTTATATCTTCGACTTTTCTTCTCCGTGGCTCAAGGCTGACGCACAGATACCGCTTCAGTTTTTTCTCGTCGGAGAGCGCCCGAAGTGGTTTCAAATCAGAGACCGACAAGTTCCCCTTGGCTTTCACCTCCACCGCCGTATGATCCCCAATGATAAAATCAACCTCAAACCCGGAGGTTGATCGCCAGTAACTTAAGCTCTCTCCAGACACATAATCGCTGTAACTGATAAGTTCATGCATGAGATATGTTTCGAAAGCCTCGCCAAATTCAGGCGTGCCAGGACGAAACTTCCGTCCCTGAAGCACAGAGACAACTCCAACATCGAAAAAGTAGTATTTGGAAGAGGCCAAGGGTTTTCTCTTCTTGGACTTCCGCCACGCAGGAAGTTCATAAAGAATCAGCGTGTCTTTAAGAATTTCAAAATATTCATACACAGTCGTCCGTGCTACCTGGGCATCATTGGAGACATTGGTAAAGTTCACGATCTGGCTATTGCAAAGAGCGGCAACTTTTAGAAAACGGCTAAAAGCAGGTAGGTTGCGGGTTGCCCCCTCAGCAATGATTTCCTGAAGGTACGATCCGGCATAGGCCTGCAAGTCAGCCCGAGGATCATCAGAAAAATAGATCGATGGGAGCAGTCCCCGTTCTATAACGCGGCTCAGGTCAAATTTGTCGCCCATTTCTTTGTAAGTGAAGGGGTGCAGATATTTTGTCCGCGCCCTTCCTCCTAAAAGATTAACACCACCTCGGCGGAGCTTACGTGCACTTGAACCCGTGAGCAGGAATCGGATGCCATGCGTCTCGATGAGGCGGTGCACTTCATTTAGGAGAATCGGAAGACGCTGGATTTCGTCAATGACCACAATGCGGTCTCCCGCAGTGAGTTCCTGCCCGATCCGACCGGGATTCTGACTTAAGGTCAGATAAATCGAGCTATCGAGGAGATCGTAAACCTTCACTCTTTTCAGGGTATGATAAATTAAAGAGGTTTTTCCGGTCTGGCGCGGCCCGAAGAGGAAATGGGACTTTTTCTCCATCAAGGCGGGGATGTCCAATATCCTTGGGACATAGGGCAGGTCACTGTTTTTGTTTCCATTTGACGACTTCATCGTCATATATCATGCCAAATGACGATACATATGTCAATATTTTTTCTACCGTCTCCCTTTTAGGGGTGGTTTTGGTCTTCCGTGGCGGAGAGGTTTTGGAAAAAGATTGAGAATGTGTAAGCGGAGGCAAGATAAGAGAAAATACCTTATTATCGATCCCTGACCCCAAACTCATTTGGGATTATACGGCCGCCATCATTGGATGTACCGGCGCAATTCGATGCTTGGTCATGATTACCTCCTCAGTGATAATCGACAATTTCCACCTGTGCAGTATCTTCTTTAGGCCGCCTTTTGAATTTCTTTAGCCTCGTATTCAGGAAACATGATAATAGCAGGGTGGATGTCAAAAGCTTTTGCTAACTGTTCTACACGCTTTTTGCCAATTTCTACCTTTTCGTTTTCTAAGAGGCTAATATTGGTTGGGCTGATGCCCGAACGCCTGGCAAGTTCAGCCTGGGTCCAGCCTTTTAACTCACGAAGCATTCGTATGACCTCCCCTGTCGTCAGTTTAGCATGCGCTTTTGCTGGTACAAATTCAGCTTGCCCACGAGTTCTCATAAGTCCTCCTAATAGTTGTGTGGTGTAATCTCCAAAACAAAAACCGTAACAATGTCCTGCTCTACGGCATAGATAACCCTGTATTGTAAGCTCAAACGCGATGACCGCTGTCCCTCGCGCTTTCCCTTTAGTTTTTCGTCATGGAACCCCGGGAACTCCCTTAATTTCTCCGGACCATGCCTGAACACAATGTCCTTCCACACTTCATATTTCTTAACGACCGCCGTTGGAAGCCCGCGGCATGTTTTTTCGATGTCGCGTTAGGCACTCTTTTGATACTGTGAAGCATACCAATCTATAATCCGCCTGATCATTTTCTGATACGATGTATGGTGCTTTTGTGCTTCTTTCTTGAAAAATTCCACGCTCGATTTTTTCAAAGAGATGGTTATCTTAACGTTTTCTTCTTTAAAGACTAACTGATCTGGTGGGGGGAGAAAATCTTTTACGACTCTCAATTCCCCCATTGGTTCGTCAGTATATTTTATTTTGTTCTTCATAGATTTTCCTCCCTCTTCTCCAATACCCCGCGCCATAAATGCGGATGACATTCCCCCTGTATGTGAATCGAACGGTCATTACTCCGTCTCCGACACGGCCAATACAATAAAATCTTTCCTCCTCACCGCCATGGGTCGTGTCTTCCGCAATCACACGGTGAGGGTCAAGAAAAGCATGTTGGGCTATAGCAAAAGAAACACCATGCTTCACTTGATTTTCTTTGTCTTTGTCCTCGTCCCATTCGAAGCGGGTCTTTTGCACATAAGAATTATACTATTTTATAAATCATACTGCAATACAAAAGTATGGCGAAATGTATGGAAGGAGATAAGAGGCAATAAAATGAATTTGCGTCCAACGGTCAAGTCAAGTCGCGGGGAAATACTTCCATTGCTTGTTCTGAAATTCCCCAAATGGCTGAAATCCAAATTGAAGGCTTAGCCTCCCGCGATGAAGAATTTTTGAGCCGAAAGGATTTGGAAAAAGACTTAGAAGAAGTGAGCGGAGATAAGAAAAGAGAAAAAATAGTGATAGTCTATTTGTTAACGAAATCAATAATGGGAACCCGTCCCCGATTACTGTTTTATAATTAGGAATGCCCATTCGCTATCCATCTTTTTTCACGCTTCGTTATCATATAGAGCCTCTAATTCCGCCTTCAATTTGTCCCGGAGGTTCATCGGATTGTCATACGGAATATACCGGTATGCCGCCAGGTCGAAATGCACCTTGTTGCCGGTTCCAGATTTTCGATCCCACGGAGGTTCATCTGTTCGGTTTCTTTTGTGGAAGGTGAGTATGAATGGGATACCTTTTGATTTGGCGTATCCAACTTCACAATAGACGTTTGGTTTTTCATCAGTAAGGTCAGCGATGACCAGACGACTCTGGTCAATCTCATTAAAAACTCGGGCCGGGATTTCATAGCTGGCCCCTTTCTGTTTATCAACCCGCCGCGGGGCTAATTGTGCATTGGGATGATTCTCGTTGTATTTATCTATTGCCTCATCTATAGCCTTCCCAATGTCTTCGAGATTACGGTCATCTCTGAACGACATGGCGATAAATACCGATCTTGCCTTTTGATCGAAGTCTTTTTTAAAAATTCTCCACAAAATAGTTGGGTCTGATATCGATGGGAATTCCGTTCCCCCAATCCTTTCGAACCACTTTGCAAAGTCACGCAGCCATCGTTCTACCACAGTTATTCGATAACGGGCAGGATTTACTCCAGCAGCCTTATGAATACGCCATGGATGGCTATATACCTCGGCCGCAATTGGCAAAAAAGCAGGAGACAAAACGAACTTTTCATGGTCTTCACGTAAACGAATTGCAAGCTCAAAGATTCTATCAAAAAGCTTTCTCGCTTCAGTTTCTATTTCATCTTTTGCCTTACCGCCGAACCGGCCTGGTTGTAGCAAGACTCCCGCAGTTGAGTGAAGCCGACTAAGGGGGGTTGTTCCCATTGCTTCAAAGAAGCCCTGGGGCCAATCTATGACCTTGTCACGGATCCAACGCGTGAGGTAAACACATGGATCTTCATTGAACCGCTCTCCGGGGGATCCGTTGTCACGCATCAGGATACATAAGCTATGCTCAGATAAAATGGGCAATGCTTTGCTATTTATCAGATTGAACAGCATAGCTTCATGTAACTCATCACTAGCCGAGTCTTCCGAATCAAGCACAATGAAACAAAAAGGGGCTTTCTCAAAATCTTTGAAAACAGCGCTGCGTTTTTGTTCCTCGGCAAGACGCCTTGCAGCTTCGAGACGATGGTTGCCATCAATGCGATGTATTCGGTCAAAGGTGGCTATACGTAAGGCTTTTACGTCTACACTGATCCGGTAAGCATTATCGGACTCAGCTGCACGCCGTTTGGAATAGGAAACAACCGGATCATCCGGTCCTTTGCTCCGTAGGCTAAGAACAATCTCCGGGAAAAAGCGATATCGGCCTGAGCGGAGGAATTTTTTTAGGTCCTCGACATGTTGCTCATCCAGAGTGCGCTGGTAACCGGTTCCCTTACCCATCCCGCTCCCCTCATAGGGAATGGCCACAGAGACGTTGGCCAAGTCACGCAGGTCTGCAAAGCCGCGAATGACATTAAATGTGCCAAGCACATTCTTTTGGAGGAGCCCCTCAAATCTTATCTTCTGTTTCCCTTTACTCACAAGACCCTTCCCTTCTTGCGTCACTGTGGAACTGGACGAATCCCAAGAATCATCTCTTCCACTTCGCGGGTGACTTGAGCCTTATTTTCCTCCGCCGCTTTTCGCTCATCGGCAATCCTCTGCCGCTGTCGATTGACCATATCTACGATCTCATGTTGGACCTTCATCGGCGGAAGGGGAACTAATGTTTGCTCCAGTTCGGTTTGAACAATTGCCGGATACAGACCACCAGTCATCCGCCGTTCCAATTGACGAAGGCCAGCAGAACTCTTGAGAAATAACAAGAGATAATTTTTATCGATGATATCAGTCTTAAGCCCATCAGCGACTGCAAAACCGCTTGAGCAAACACAACCATCAAATTCAGGTGTAACTGTTGCAAAAGCCCCAAGATAAGGACGCGTTGTTGCAAGAATTACATCCCCGGTTCGTAAAAGGGTCGTTGCTCTGCTCGGTGCATTGTCAATTCTCACGTTCCGACATCCGATGATTCCATTCTCTTTCGTTACAGACGAAATCTCAACGTATCTGAAAGTACCCTCAGGGAAATCATGAGGGCCCCATGGACGCGATACAAAATTCAAGAGATCCCCAAGCCGCATACACTTGAGTCTCGATAACTGATTTTCTAAATCAGTAAAATCTATTCTATAGAAGAAAGTGTCCCATCTCTCCAAATGACCCCATAATAGGGCAAAAGCTCCTTTCCTCTCAGTGGGCGGTTTTAAATTAAGTCCAATCTTCTTCAATATTTCATGGTCTATTTCTTCGATTAATCGGTTGTATCGTATACTAATATTAGCAGCAGCTTTTTGAGCTTTCTGCCAATATTCTACTATCGATCTTTGCATCTGCAAGGGCGGCAGGGGCACTTTGACTTGTTCAAGGTCCAAGGGCTGGACACGTTTTCTGCCGCTTGCTCCGCTAATCATGCTATTGATTTGTTGGCGGAAAATAGACGTGCGGAAAAGCAACTTTACATGATCCGGCAAAGCAATATCAGGCCTGACATGGTAAACGGGATACTCACTGCTTACCGCAATCCTTGGCATACTGGTTGGTACAACGCCAATGGCACCATTACGAACGTCAATCTTCGAGTAGATGACTTCTCCATTTTCTGCGAAGAACAACTTCCCTTTGAAAATCGCATTCCTCTGCAGATCTCGGGGAACTATCTCCCCGTCAAAATGGAGCGTGACAAGGCACAATTGATCCAACGGAAATCGCTTGCGGTCAACAACTTCATTTTTTCGCTCCAAGGCATCGGATAATGGGCGGATGACCTCTCTTGGCCATTTCCAGCGTATGCGAAAGAACGAAGATACGTTCCACCGTTCTAGGTCTTTAAACATGATTGCAAACACTTTGCGGTTGGAAGACGCAACCGTCATGGCCTATGCTCCTTGTTCCAGGAACGGCTTAGGGTCTTTTAAAAAAGTGCAATACAATTCCAGGCATGTCTTGCCTTCCATGCCTGGGGGCTGGTTCGGATTTGGATACAACTCACTTTGGTCGGCTTCACCGGTAGATGTAACACCAACCTTCTCTGCTTCGTAAAGAAAAACTGCATATGAGAAACGTTCTTTCAGCAGTGCCCTGGATTCTATTTTGATGCGATCTTCCATTTCCCGTTTGAATCGGCGCAATTCATCCTGGAATTCCTTACGTTGCTTGGTGTCCCGGGCAGTCTTAGCCGCTTCGATCTCAGCATCCAGGCGAGCCGTTTCTTTTTCGATCCCACACTTGTACTTTGCCCGGGTTTCCTCCTCAGCGGCGACCCATTTTTTGTCGAATTCGGCTTTCTCTTTCTCTGTGAATTTTTGCATAAAAAGAAGTGAAGCCTTCACGCTGGCACCGATCGAGAAGAAGGTTTCTTGTGGTAAACTTACAACAGCCCTAATATAGGCGCGATCCTCACAGAATTCCCTAACATATGCAAGAGATGGATTATTGAATATGCCCTCTGGAAGCACGATTCCCATCCTACCGCCTGGTTTCAATAGTGAAAGACATCGTTCGATAAAAAGGATTTCCGTCTTAGTTTTGCCGATCCGGCCATTGCTATATTTCGGAAGTTCGAAAAGTGATGCTATGGCTTTGCCCCTCGCCGCCCATACTCTTGCCTGAGCTTCGATATACAATTGACCAAATTCACGACTATAAAGGCGTTGGGCCTCTTCGTCAGTAGTGGTATCCGATTCAAGAATTATGTCGGACTCCTCGACGTTGGCACCGAAAGGAGGATTGGTAAGAATGATATCGAAGCGGCCTTCGAAGATACCATTGACGTTTATGAAGCCGTCGTGGTGATGAACGCCGCCATGGCCATCTCCATGCATGATCATATTCATCTTGCTGGTTCTGGCCATGCGATCATTGGCATCTGTACCATAAATGTATTTGTTGGCCAGGTTCCAAAGTCGAGATCCGCGTCTTTTGGGATCCAATGTTTCCTGGATCTCATCATATTTCTTGCGGAGCAGTTCCGCTTTTTTCTCTTTGGATAGATTTGACTTTGCCTCGACTTGTACCTTGAATTCCTGGTACTGGCGATCAGCATCGGCAAGAATTTGCTGACGCACAATTTCAAAAAACCGGATCAAAAACCCACCAGAACCACTCGCGGGATCACAAATAATATCACCTTCCTTCGGATCCACCATGCGAACCATAAATTCAACAATGTTCCGGGGAGTGAAGAATTGCCCGATTTCTCCTCGGAATGTCCTTCCGAGAAAACGCTCGAAGGCAATTCCTTTAATGTCTTCACTGGTATCTGAAAGATTGTATCTCTCCAGAAGTTTCACGATTTCACGGGCGGTGTTGAACTTTAGATTAATAGTTTCATCGGGGTCAAAAATCTTATCTGTTTTGTAGTCATCTTTGGTCTGTTTGAAGAGGACGTTCATAGGGTCGTCATGTAATTCACTCTGATCATCGAGGAATTCAGCAGTGAAGAGATTCTTTCGGGCTTTGCCTTTGCGAAGGCGGCGCTCGATATCCACTTTCACGAACAGTATCTTTGCAATTTCATCGAAGGCAGCGGCCGGATCTTTTTTTTCCCGGTTACGGATGACATTGTGGCATTGATGAAGGAGATCGGCGAATTCGTCCTCTTTGAATATCTTCAAACGATTCAATAATTCCTGAATTTCCTTATCCGTTGCGTCCGCGTGAGGAATGCCATCGATTTCTTCTATGTTTTTGGGCATTTTGTCGTGGATGACACGCCAGAACTTCGTCTCTCGATGATTGTGTGTCACAAAAAAAGGGGCGTTTGTTAGACGAGCATAGTTCTCGCCCTGCTCATAAACCCGCCGGTCAATAGCGACATTATCCGCTTTGCATTCGATTACGATAAGAGGGGTTTTGTCATCATGTCTGTCCTGGACCGTGCGCCATATGACAAAGTCTGCCCTTGCCTTTGCAGACCCTCTTCCAGTTACATCTTCCTCTTCTGCAATTTGATCAATGCTGTAACCGTATTCGTCTATAAGCACTCGGAGAAAGTCCTGGCGGACCTTTTCTTCAGGCGTCAACTGGACCCATATTTTCCTCACAGGACTGAAGATTTGGTTGCCGCGAATTTTTATCTCATCCGATTTTGGATACTTGGTCTCTTTCATGTCAGGATACCCTCGCAATTAGAGATTTCTTGAAGCCTGCCAGAATCCGCATAGCTGTAATGGCCATCTTCCCCGATGATAATGTGATCAAGAAACAAAAGACCGATCAGTCGGGCGGCCTGTTCAAGATCACGTGTTGTTTCATCATCCCCTGTCGTGGGTTCTGGGTGACCTGACGGGTGGTTGTGGACCAGGACAATTGCAGCAGCTGAGACTCTCAATGCTTCCTCAAGAACGCGGCGCACATAAACCGTGGCTTGAGTGGGTGTTCCCTCCGCCACAACCTTTTCTTCAATCAATTGGTTTTGGCCATTCAAGAGAATAGCAATCGCAATTTCTTGACGAGCATTAACGAAACGAGGACGAAAGTGGGCTGCAACGGCAGAAGAGGACTCAAAAGATATAGATGTTAGGCGTTTGCTCTGGACTCGTTTGCCAAGCTCAAAGGCTGCTTTAATCTGAGCCGCCTTCGCAATACCGATCCCGGGCACTTTTCGAAGATCTTCAATGTGCGCCCTATCTAATCCTCGTAACCCTTTGAATTCAGTTAGAAGCTCTTTTGCGAAATCAGGCGCATTCTGTCCAAGGACTCCCTCTTTAAATGTCCCTCGTCCCACACGCAATATGATTGCCAGTAATTCTGCGTCGGTGAGCCGTTCTGCTCCTTCTGCGATCAAGCGTTCTCTTGGTCTCTCCTTGGATGGCCAGTTCTTAATCCTGCTAGATTTCATATTTAATACGTGCTGTCAGGCAATTGTAATAAAGTATTTTCTTCTTCCTTTCTTGGTCAAATCCAATCATTTTTCTTAAATGCCAGCTTTTACCCTATTACATTTGAAGTGAAATTGGCACTTCATCCCATGTTCTGCCTTCCAGAACCCGTCCAGCCGCTTTTTTGCCAACACGTTTTCCTGAGGCATCAAAGGTTCCCCACTGCTTGAAGAAAAATGGGACATGATATTTCTTACATCGATTCTGAATCTCACAAACCCATTCAGGTTTCATGGGTCTTGCCCGCGGCCCACTTTCTCCCCCTACAATGACCCATTGAATATCATTAAGAAGGGCTTCATCTAGGGAGATAGGGCTTAATAAAGGTTCTATGGATATAAATCTTATGTAAGCTGGAGATTCCTGGAGATGTCTAATTCGCCAGGAATAATTTTGATTCTCTAAAGACACACCCAGCCAAACATTTTCGGGCCATGCTGCTTTTGTGTCTTTCCTTAATCTACCATAGGAAAAATGTTTCAGTGTCCAGGCCATCATTCGGTCTGACCGCTTCGTCAAGACCTGAAAAATATGATGTTTGGCTCGGCACATAGTATCAAAGACTTTTTCTATGAAGTCATCAGGAACATCTTCATGGAAGAGGTCGGACATTGAATTAACGAAGATCATTTTCCGTTCTTTCCATGAAAGAGGTAGATCAAGCCGTCCAGGCCAGAGTTTGAGATCGAATCCTTGTTCATAGGGGTGGTCAGGAACACCACGAAATCTCTTTGCAAATGTTTCAGCATAGCAGTGAGCGCACCCTGCGCTCACTTTCGTGCACCCCGTCACAGGGTTCCAAGTCGCATCCGTCCATTCTATTTTTGATTTATCACTCATTGCTTATTCTTTTCATACCTAAGAAAAATTTCTTCGGCAATCTTTTTACCTGTCGCATTGTGTCCGGCGAAAAGCATGCAATATAAAGGCGTGTTCTTGCTATTCGTCATTAAGATGGGGCTGGAGCAATGACGAAAAATCTCTCCAAGCCTCTTTTTAAATGCGTACCCAAACTCCTTTCCAGAATGAGGCTTCTTCACCTTCTCTATACCGAACAAGGTTCGCTCCTCCATGTACAAATCCACCATCCAGTCTTTGGTCCCCCAAAACCGATCCAGCCGTCCTCTACTCGCTTTTGAAATCATTTCAGGGTGCTTTCGAAGGACACCGCGGTTAATAGCCATTACCGGGAAATTAAGAATTACTTCAACCGTTTTTGTCTCAGCCAAATGTTCCATCGTTTCCCACTCAAATTGCATGCCGAAAGGATCAATGAAGGCTATTGCCCTTTTCTTGCTCAAGTAAGAGAGTTGAGGAAGTATTTGTTCACGGAGGATCTTATTACAATCTCCGGGATAAATAGCGATACCTTGAGATGGAAACTCCCCGCGCAGCTTCTCCAATTTTGCCACGCGCCAGTCCGCTTGCTCAATAAAATGATACTGGGTGAAGGAAGGCGTTAATCCGAGGGCAATTCGGGGAGACCCGTCAACATACTTTTGTTCGTCTTTGGTCTTGGGTTCCCCTGTCCCTGCAAATGCGTCGATGTATTCATAGCCCAGACACCACGTTTGGTTTGTCAGGACTGTTAGATAACCAGCCAAATATTTACGTAAGAGTTCAAGTTTTTCCAGGGACCACTTTCCGATTATATCTTCCCGTTCTTTAGAGGGCATCGGCATCTCCCCTACTCCACTTATTTTTTAGTCCCTCGGTTTTACAAAGTATTTGCTTGGGTTTACATTAAAAGTTTACCAATTTGTACAAAAACATCAACTGATTTTTTATAAGATTGCTCGTGCTTCTGTTTTCATCAGGGATAAAATCCCAACTCTTCGACAATTTTATATTTATCGACAAGCCAATGTTGGATTGTATCTCTGATATCTCCGATCATTTGAAGCTTTCCGCCCACAGGGCGGTGCTTCCCGGCAAGGTATGATCATTCATATTGTGCCCCTTCCTGCCTGCCTGCGGGCAAGGGACCCCGCCAATCCCGCTATTGGCGGGACGGGGCACATTCCGGCCAATATCCCATTCGATCACTTTTTCTGAAGGAATGAGTCTGTTCACCAAATCAAAGATCTGGTTGTCCACAAAATCCTGGCGTTTTATTTGTTCATCGCCAAACCCTTGCATCATGACCCCTTTCGTATGACCTGCCCTGCCCTGTTAGTGATCACCTTCTATCTTCCTCTGTAATTGATCCAGGCCCTGAAAAAAGGATTCACAAACCTGTATTCGTTATTCCTCTCGAATAAAATATTGAGGGTAATCATCCGTTTAATCGCCCTGCGAACAGAGGATGGATTATTTACTCCAGCAGATTTCATGAATGAGACGGAAAAAACCCTATTTCCGCCTTCTCTTGCGATTGTCAGAAGGCATCTGATCTGGAAGTCTGTTAGGAGACCCATGTCGTTTTCATAGGATTTTTGTTCCCTGGCGAAAATTAATTCAAGGGCATCTTTCAGTCTATCTGAACCTATAACGCTATTGCTTGAAGTTACTGTCCATAAAGCCTCGCATAATTGCTGAATATCTCCCGGGATGTCATGCGCAATTTCAAAAACTTTTTTCAATACATCATCATTAATCCTCCGTTTTCCTGTCAAGAATTTATTTTGTAAAAAGTCAGAAAACTCGGTATAGGGTAAGGAATCCACCGTTATGGGAATAGCGGATTTGAAGAAAGGCGAATCAGGATGGGTAAATATCTCATCCATTTTGTTT
>JAGXTA010000172.1 GCA_018333535.1 Deltaproteobacteria bacterium
CCCTCCATACCCTGAAAAAACAAACTAAAACCGATGTCGCCTCTGCATTCAAAACAATCCTCGATCAACTCGCAACAGATCCCTCTCTGGACCCTTATAATCTGCTCTTTCCAAACGACACGTCTTGAGAATGCTGAAAGCGGAACACCGTTGGAAAACCAGAGATTCTTCTGATCTGCTTCCTTAGAATCAGAAACGATAGCGCTATACCTTATTCTTGGCTGAACCAAAGCGCCCCCCCGCTTCAGTGACGCATTACAACCAATTAAGAATTTCTCTGTTAAGAATTTCTATGTTAAGAATTTCTATGTTAAGAATTTCTATTGACAAGAGAGGAGCTAAATGGTAGATAAATTAGGTTAATAAATCCAAAAGGAGGTTTACAAATGAAGCGATTATTTATTCTCATTGGTCTCGTTGCTTTTAGCGTTACCCTTTCGGTCGGTTTGTGCGAGGCCCAGGTAAAACCGGGCTGGCCCAAGTCCGTAACCATCGGAGCCGCGCCTGTAGGCGGGGTCTATTTCGTATGGATGGGGGGATTCGCAAAACTTCTCCATGATAAGGTGGGAGTTCCTGCAAATGTTGAGACAACCGGGGGTCCTGTCCATAACACCCAGTTGGTAGATGCCAAACAACTCGATTTCGGGGGAGTGACCGCGGCTCCGGTCTGGGAAGGATGGACCGGTGAGGGCTGGGCCAAAGGGAAAAAACATCAAAACACCCGAGTGATCTTCCCCATGTATGCCACCTATTTTCAGATGTACGCCCTGAAAAAAACCGGGATTAAAACGATCCATGACCTTAACGGTAAAAGCATCGGGGTTGGTCCTGTTGGCGGAACACCCGCCACTTACTGGCCAAAAATTCTTGAGGCCGCCGGGGTCAAACCTGGCCGAATTACCAATGCAGGGTCATCCGATCTCAATTCCCAGCTCAAGGACGGAATGCTCGATGCCAATGGACAATCCGTAGGACTTCCATGGGGACTGATTAATGAAGTCGAGACGACCCATGACGTCAACGTCATCGGTGTTCCAAAGGCCGATGCCGAAAAGTTCATCGCCAAATATCCTCTCTTTGCTCCCGGAGTGATTCCAAAGGGATACTATAAAAGCAACAAGGATTACGATGTGGAGACCATTACGGTCTGGAACTTTATGATCGCCCATAAAGATGTTCCCGGCGATTTTGTTTACGAGGTGGTCAAGAAGACCTTTGAAAACGTAGACATCCTTATTGCTACTCATGCATCGGCAAAAGAGACAAAACCAGAACCCATCATTTTTAGTCCCACCCCCCTCCATCCGGGAGCAATAAGGTATTATCGAGAAAAGGGCATCAAGATTCCGGATAAATTGATCCCTCAATAAAAACGATGGATGATCTCAAAGTGTTTTGAATCAAGAGGGTGTGCGGATGGACCATGGCTGCCATGGCCATCCGCATTTTTTTAAAAAAGCCTTTAATTCCGTCCGGGGAAAGGGGAAGAAAGATGGTAGAGGAAAAAGTGGTCGACATAAAAGAGGTCGAGAAAAAACTCGAAGCGATGCATATCAAAGACATCGAGGTCTCGGGTGGAAGGGAATTGACAGGGATCCTTTTCAAGGCAGTCTTTGTGATCGGACTTGTCATGAGCCTCTTCCATATCTATGTATTAACGATCCGCGCCATCGACCCCTGGTATTTTCGAACCATGCATGTTGTTTTTGCAGGCGTCCTCGTTTTTGCATTGGTTCCAGGATGGAAAAAATCGCCAAATGATAGGATGCATTGGGTGGATTACCTTTTCGTCCTGTTAATCGTCGCCCCTGCCGTCTATATCTTCAGCGTGTTTGATGAATGGATCTATCGGGTCGGCGTCGTTCCGAATCAATGGGACTTTTTCTTTTCAGTCCTCTTTGTCATCGCTGTCTGGGAAATGGCAAGAAGGACCACCGGTTGGCCTTTAGCCATTTTATCCGCCCTTTTTATCCTCTACGGGTATTTCGGAAATTATATGCCCGGCCTCTTCTACCACAAGGGATATTCCTGGCCCAGGATGATAACTTTTCTCTTCAGTCTTGATGGAATCTTAAGCCTTCCCATCCTCGCCTCCGCCCATTATATTTTTATCTTCGTCTTATTCGGCGCCTTTATCGAAGCCTCCGGAGCAGGGAAGTTTTTTGTCGAGCTGGCTCGATGCGCCACAGGGCGTCTCAGAGGAGGACCGGGCAAGGTCTCCATCGTTTCAAGCGCTTTCATCGGAACCGCCTCGGGATCGTCCGTCGCCAATGTCGTGGTGGATGGGGTCTTCAATATTCCGATGATGAAGCATGCGGGATTTAAACCCCATATTGCAGGCGCGATTGAAGCGATGAACTCTGCCGGAGGACAGATCGTTCCACCGGTCATGGGAGCTGGTGCCTTTCTCATGGCAGAGATTCTGGGAATCCCTTATGCAAAAGTGGCTCTGGCAGCAGTCATCCCCGCGGCACTATATTATTTTGCCGCTTACTGGATGATCGACTTCTATTCCGCCTCGGCTGGATTATGGGGAATGAAAAAGGAAGAGCTCCCTGTCTTTCGAAGGATTATGGTTGACAAAGGATACCTTCTTATTCCCCTTGTTGTTCTGGGCGTTTCTCTGATGGTTTTAATGTATTCTCCCTACCGCTCTGCGCTGTACGCGATCATTTCTCTTATTATCGTCAGCTGGATTCGCAAAGGGGATCGATTAGGATTTAAAAGAATCATTGAGACCCTGGCCAAAGGGGCAAGGACCTCTATAGAAATTGCAGCCACCTGCGCGGCAGCCGGAATTATCGTCGGTGTCCTGACGCAAACCGGCCTGGGAATGAAATTTGCGATGATCATCATCGAATATTCAGGCGGAAGCCTCATCCTCGCCCTCGTCTTTTCGATGATCATCGCCATCATCCTCGGGATGGGAATGCCTACCACTGCGGCTTATGCCATCTCAGCTTCAGTTCTGGCTCCTGCTTTGATGCAACTCAAAGTACCTCCCATCGCCGCCCATCTCTTTATCTTTTACTTCGCCTGTCTCTCAGCATTAACGCCACCCGTAGCCTTAGCCGCTTTTGCCGCCGCCGCCATTGCCAATGCAAGGACATGGGACGTAGGATGGCAGTCGATGCGTTTCGCCATTGCAGGGTTTGTCATCCCTTATATGTTCATCTATGGGCCTGCAATGGTCCTGATCGGCAATGCAACTGAAATTACCCTGACCATCATCACAGGTCTGGTCGGAACCATGGCTCTGGCCGCCGCAGTGCAAGGATGGTTATTGAAAAGGGCCACGCTCATCGAGAGAGGCATTCTCCTGGTGGCTGCGCTCACCCTGATCAAGCCAGGATGGACTACAGACTTAATCGGTTTGGGGTTACTTGTCCTTGTCGTAGTGATTCAATTTTTGAGAAAGAAAAAGGAATAGTCGTTTCTTGAATGGGAAAATTAGCCGTTCATCCTGATGGCATCGAAGGGTGAACGGCTAATTCATGGGGATTATTGTTTGTATTTGGTTAGAGCGGAAGAGTTGAAAAATGAAAAAAATTCATCGAATCGCCGTCATCCCTGGGGATGGAATCGGTAAAGAGGTCGTTTCGGAAGGGGTCAAGTGCTTGAACGCCCTTTCGGAAATCTTTGAAAGTATTCAATTCGAATTCCAAACCTATCCCTGGGGAAGCGAATACTATCTCCAACATGGGAAGATGATGCCTGAAGATGGCATCGAAATCTTAAAGGGATTCGATGCCATCTATCTCGGCGCAGTGGGTGATCCGCGAATTCCTGATGATGTGACCCTTCACGGACTTCTCCTCCCTATCAAATTCGGGTTTGACCTCTATGTGGGCCTTCGCCCGGTCTATCTCTTCCCGGGGGTGGACTGTCCATTAACCCATGTCTCCGAAGGAGAAATTGACATTGTCGTCGTTAGAGAAAATACGGAGGGGGAATATTCGAACATTGGAGGAATCGTTGGAGTCGGAGATCGCGAGCAAGCCCTTCAGGGCGCTCTCTTCACACGAAAGGGAATCGAAAGGATCGTCACCTTTGCCTTCGACTATGCGAAAGAAAAAGGCAGAAAGAAGGTCACCTCCATCACCAAGTCGAATGCCCAGCGATATGGGATGGTCCTCTGGGATAAAATCTTTAAGGAGGTCTCATCCCGGTATCCTGACATCCGGACCGAATCCAAACTGATCGACGCCGCCTGCATGGATGTCGTTCGGAACCCAAGGGGATATGATGTGATCGTGGCTTCGAATCTCTTTGCGGACATTCTTTCAGACCTAACCGCCTCTGTGACAGGAGGAATGGGACTGGCGCCTGGAGCCAGTTTCAATCCAAAGGATAAAACCTATCCAGGTTTTTTTGATCCTGTCCACGGCTCTGCACCGGATATCGCCGGAAAAGGCCTTGCCAACCCCATTGCGGCGATCCTCACAGCAAAGATGATGCTGGACAATCTTGGCGAGAAAGAGGCAGGAAATCTCCTGTATCAGGCGGTCAGAAAGAACTTGGCTGAAAAGAAGGTGAGAACGATGGATCTCGGAGGTCGCTCAAAGACACATGAGGTCGGAGACGATATCGTCAGAATCCTCCGCTTCCTGTAAGAATTTGAATTGACAAATGCCTTAAATTAATTATAGACTTTAATAAGGAGATAATATATGGGCGTCTATGAAGATGTAAAACAGGCATTGCAGGATGTCGTTGCTCCGGAGATAAGATCCCTGCAGGCCGAAATCAAAAGGCTTGAAGAAACAATTCGAGGGGAAATCAAAAGACTGGATCAGAAAACAGACTCTTTAAAGGCTGAGATTCTAACTGAGATAAGAAGGCTGGACGAAAAAATAGATATTGCAATTCAGATCCGGGAGCGATTGGCTTCCCTCGAGGCCAAAGTGGCTGCAATGGGACGTTAAAACTTTATGGAGTGACTAATCTCCCGGGCGGTTTTTTGAATCTCCGGAATGACCCCTTCCATCTTCTGGTCATTGAGGCTCGAAGTAAACCCCACGGCCCAGATGGCCGCAGGAGGAAGGGAGGACATTTGAATAGGTGCGGCAATGGCTCTAACGCCTACAAGATACTCCTCATCGTCAATCGCATAACCCTTCTCCTTCGCCTCCTCCACTTCCCTGAAAAATTTCTTGGGGTCCGCCACCGACCTTGAAGTAAATCTTATCAATCCCACCTTCTGGATGATCTCCCTTGTCCTCTTTTCATCGAGCAGACTGAGGAAAGCCTTTCCTGTTGCGCCTGCGAGGAGCGGCAACCTGGTTCCCGGAGGCGAGGTGATCTTCATCTCATTATGGGACTCCACGACATCGAGGATGGTGATATGATCCCCGTTCATGATGCCGAGGAAGATCGTCTCCCCAATTTTTTCCATCAATCTTTCCATCGGGCCTCTGGCAATCTCCCTCCATTCGATTTTCCCGTAGGTCTTTCTTCCGAGTTCCAGCAGGGTATATCCAACATTGTATCTCTTATCAACAGGATCTCGGACCAGAACGCCTAATTCTTCGAGAGAGGCAGTGATGCCATGGACGGTGCTCTTTCCAATTCTTAACTGTTTGGCCAGATCGCTTACACCCAGACCCGAAGAAGAATCGGCAATGGTATGGAGAATCTTAAATGCCTTTTTGACCGATGGAGCCGAATAGGTGCTTTTCTTCATTCGTTCACCATATTGAACATTTTAGAGAAACATACCAGATCGGTTCCTCTTTTGTCAATACGGATTTCAATTTTTCAATAATGCCTCGGTTACGTGGATAATTTTGCAGGATTGAGCGTCGGAGTCGATAGGCGGGGTTTTCCAACCCCGCCACCAACATAGGCAGGACAGGAATGTCCCGCCTATCGGGTGTGATTTAATTTTAACCAGTAATTTTGTCCCCCTCTTCACTGAGGCATTAAACTTTTCGCAACAAATCTTGACAAGACGGGCGTATGTGCTATGATTGGCTTAATTTCTATTGTTCATCATGAAGAACAATCTTCATCAGGAAATTGAAGGATGGCGACAGAATCGATTCAGCCAATAAGAATGACGAAGTATGTCAGCCCTCAGCAGGAATGGAAGGTGATCATTGCCATCTATCTCTATCTCGCCGGGATGGGGGCCGGATCATTTATGATCGGCATCCTGATCCACTGGATGGGAGTTGCGCTCAATCCTTTGCCCGTTCCTTTGATCGAGCTTTTCGACGTCCGTCTCGACCTCGCAAAGCTCCCGATCTTATGGGGGCCGATCATGGTCTCCATCGGCGCTCCTTTTCTGATTCTGGATCTGGGGATCAAATGGAGGTTCATGTATGCTTGTTTGAATCCTCGAACCTCATGGGTGGCGCGTGGATTTATCATCCTCTCCGTCTTTATCGTCTTTGGATTATTGATCCTCGCAAAGTCTCTTTGGCCTTTTAAATGGCTTAATCCCGAATCCGGCCTCTGGCTCATCCCGGAGGGAATTGCCTTTGTCTTTGCCTTTGCGACCGCCCTTTACACGGGCATCCTTTTAAAGGCGACGAAATCGGTCCCTTTGTGGAACACGCCACTGCTGCCCCTTCTTTTTCTCACATCTGCGCTCTCAACAGGATCGATGGCCATCATCCTCTCCACTCTCGGAACCGGTCTGCTTTCCTATCACAGCGGGGCGATGAAGGTCCTAATGGTTGGGGAGCAGATCTTTGTGGTGATCGAAGGGATCGTCCTCTACCTCTTCCTCTCCCGCAGATACAAGGCTTCAGAGCAGGGAAGGGAGTCGGTTCGCCTTCTGATGACGGGCAAATTGCGGTATGTCTTCTGGCAGGGCATCATCCTTCTCGGTTTTCTCTTCCCAATCGTTCTCGAATGGATATCCAAACATTACCAGAGTTCCGCACTATTATTTATCGCCGGCCTCTCGCTCTTAACTGGCGGTTTTTTTCTCAGACTGGGGCTGATTCAGGCAGGCATTAAAGATCAGATCCCGATGCAGCGGTTGGTGGAATTCCAATATGGATTAATAAAAATCCCAAAATAAACATTTAAAAATCTCCCCTCCCCCTCTTTGCCTGTCTACGACAGGAAAAGGATTGCCAAAGAGGGGTAATTCCTCCCTTTGGCAAAGGGAGGTTAGGAGGGATTTTACAAATCGATATCTTCACTATATTAAGTCTGCTAATATACGTTTGATGATGGAGACGCAGATGGAACAAAAGGTCCTCTTGGTTGATCAGCAAAAATGTACGGGGTGCCGCCAGTGCGAGCTGGTCTGCTCGGTCTATCATACCGGCGCAAGCAATCCGAGTCGTTCCAGGGTCAAAGTGGTCAAATGGGAACAGGTGGGGATCTACCTTCCGATGACCTGCAATCACTGTGAAGAAGCTTACTGCGTCGAAGTCTGTCCGACCAAGGCCTGCCACAGGGAACCTGACAAGGATAACCGTGTGGTCATCGATAAGAAGCTCTGTATCGGATGCAGGACCTGTATCATTGCCTGTCCTTTCGGCCAGCCTTTCTTCGATCACCAGGAACGGGTCACTGTAAAATGCGACTACTGCGACGGCGATCCACAATGTGTGGCCTTCTGCAATGTCAGAGCCATCTCCTTTGTGGAGGCTGACAGAGCGCAGATGGCTAAAAAGAAGGAGGCCGCCAACAGATTGGCCGATCTCTTGAAGCAGGCAAGAGGATAAGCCATGCTGACACCGGATGAGCGGGAAAGGTATGACCGGCAGATATTGATCGAGCAGATCGGTCCGGAGGGCCAGGAAAAGCTCAAACGGTCACGGGTGGTTATTGCCGGCGCCGGCGGCCTTGGCTCTCCGATCGCCATCTATCTTACGGCGGCCGGAGTCGGGATGATTCGATTGATTGATCACGATCGGGTATCTTTGAGCAACCTAAACCGCCAGATCCTGCACTGGGAAGAGGACATCGGGAAGAAGAAGGTTCAATCTGCCGCAACAAAATTGCGAAACCTGAACCCAGGGATAAAGATCGAAGCAATCGATGAAACGATTACCGAAGCCAATGTTTCCCATCTGCTCGAAGGCTGTGATGCCATTGTAGATGCCATGGACAACCTGTCAACCCGTTACATCCTCAATCGCTGTGCGATTGAAAAGAATATTCCGTTCTTTCATGGAGCCATCCGTGGCTTCGAGGGAAGGGCCATGACCATCCTTCCCGGAAAAACAGCCTGCCTCAGATGCATGTATCGGGGGTCAGTGCCGGAAGAGAAGTTTCCTGTCATTGGCGTTACCCCCGCAGTCATTGGATGCATTCAGGCGACAGAGGTGATCAAGTATCTTTTGGGGATCGGGCAACTCCTGACCAATCGCTTGCTCATGTATGATGGACTGGAGGCTCTTTTTACGGAATTTGCTGTCAACCGGAACCCGGAGTGCGACCATTGCGGACAAATTAAGTAAGAAAGCGAAAAGATAGATGCCGGTCAAGGTTCACATTCATTTAACACATCGACGATTCACCGATGGCAAGGAAGTGGTCGAAGCAGAAGGCCAAACGGTGGGGGAGTGCCTCAACCATCTCATCCAACAGTTTCCAGGAATGGAAAAAGCCATCTTTGCCAAAAAAGATAAACTTCATAACATCGTCGAAGTCTATCTCAACCATGCCAGCGCCCACCCGAATGAACTCGCCAAACCCGTCAAGGATGGAGACGAAATCCATCTCATCCTCATGCTCGCCGGCGGATAAGGTTGACATCGGAATCAAAATAGTATAAATGATTGTTTAATTTCATGGAGGGATAAATATGGCCGAGTGTCCTGTTTGCGGGGCTGAATTCAAACTGGTTGATGGCGCAGAAAAAGGGGAAATCATCACCTGTAATGATTGCGGCTCCGAGCTGGAGGTGACTGGAAAAGATAGCGTTCAGGAAGCCCCGCAGGAGGAAGAAGACTGGGGGGAGTGATGATGTCATCAATTTCCCGGGCCTTGGCCTACCCACCCTATAAAACGCCTACCGGTAGCTGACTCAAAACCCATTGGGACAATGAAACAGGCGGGAAGAAAATCCATAAGAACGCCGGATAAGGATTCTTCGCCCTAAATGGAGATGAAAAGATGAGAGTAGGATTAATCCATTCCATTATCCGAAAAGAGGAGAAACTCCTCCTGGACGAATTTCGCAGCCGCCCTGGCGTCGAGGTGGCGACTATCGATGACCGAGAAATTGTCTTCAATCTCCACAAGAACAACTATTCTTTCGATGTGGTCATCGAACGGTGCGTCAACCATTCGAGGGCCGTCCACGCCATTAAGGTCTTCGAGGACTTTGGCATCCCTACGGTCAACACCTACCAGGTGGCCAAGATCTGCGGAAGCAAGTTCCTGACCACGCAGGCCATTATCAAGGCCGGCATACGAACGCCCCGCTGTTACCTCGCTTTCACCCCTGAATCCGCCCTTGCGGCCATGGATGAACTGGGCTACCCATGCGTCATCAAGCCCAATACCGGTTCATGGGGAAGACTGCTCTCGAAGATCAATGACCGCGATGCGGCCGAAGCAATCCTGGAACACAAAGAGGTCCTGGGGAGCTATCACCACTCCATCTTCTATATTCAGGAATATATGGAGAAGCGGGGCAAGGACATCCGGAGTTTTGTCGTCGGAGCTAATTGTATTTGCGCGATCTATCGCCATTCTGAACACTGGATCACCAACACGGCACGGGGAGGAAGAGCCTCAAATTGTCCGGTGACGGGCGAGCTTCACGACATCTCCGTTCGCGCCGCCCAAGCCGTGGGTGGGGGCGTGGTGGCCATTGATGTCTTTGAGACCCCTGAGGGACTCTCGATCAATGAGGTCAACTATACCATGGAATTTCGAAACAGTATCGATACGACCGGGGTTAACATTCCGGCCAAAGTCGTGGACTATGTCCTGAAGGTGGGAAAGAGATGAAGGTTTCAATCGTTGGCGCATCGGGTTATGGCGGCGGGGAGCTTCTCAGGCTCCTGATGGATCATCCTCATGTGGAGGTCCATCAGGCGACATCGGAAAGAAACGCTGGAAAGCCCGTCACAAGAATTCATCCAAATCTACGCAAAAGAACTTCGCTCAATTTCTGCATGGTCAAAGAGCTTGAAAAAGTTGATCTCCTCTTCGTCTCCCTGCCCCACACCCAGTTGATGCAGAGGTTTAATGAATTCAGCGGTCTGGCCGAAAGAATGGTAGACCTCTCGGCTGATTTCAGACTCAAGGACCCTGCTGCCTACCTGAAATGGTACGGAGTGGATCATCCCCATCCGGACAAGCTTGCCCAGTTTGTTTATGGAAATGTGGAGCTCCACCGTAACGAAATCAAAAATGCCCAATACATCACCGGCGCAGGATGCAATGCCACAGCCACGATCCTGCCCCTCTGGCCCCTTTTCAAACTCGGTGTGGTCGATATGGCCCTGCCTGTTGTCGCCGAAGCCAAGTGCGGCTCCTCAGAGGGTGGCAATGCCGTAAGCGAGGCTTCCCACCACCCGGAACGGAGCGGTTGTGTCCGTTCCTATAAGCCCACCGGACATCGTCACATCGCCGAAATGGAACAGGAGCTGGGCCACCCCATCTACTTTTCTGCCACCTCGATTGAGATGGTGCGGGGGATTCTGGTCACGGCCCACCTCTTTGTGAAACAGGGGATCACAGAAAAAGACATCTGGAAGGCCTATCGCCAGGTCTATGGAGAGGAGCCTTTTATCCGGATCGTCAAGGAGAAGCAGGGCATCTACCGTTTTCCTGAGCCCAAGATTCTTGCTGGCACCAATTACTGCGATATCGGTTTCGAGCTGGATGGGAACAGGCTCGTCGCTGTTTCAGCCATCGACAACCTGATGAAAGGAGCGGCCGGACAGGCAGTTCATGCCATGAATGTCATGTGCGGGTTCGAAGAAACAGCAGGACT
The DNA here is from genome assembly GCA_018333535.1 of Deltaproteobacteria bacterium. Taxonomy (GTDB): domain Bacteria; phylum Desulfobacterota; class BSN033; order BSN033; family UBA1163; genus RBG-16-49-23. The sequence continues at coordinate 10,916 of JAGXTA010000172.1, forward strand.
CGCTTTTGCCGGCCTTCATCCGGTTTAATTTAACCTGTTGTAGATGAAATCCAATAGGATTTGGAGCTGAAAAATTCGAAATCCGAATGTCGAAATCCGAAACAAATCCGAATTCTCAAAATTCAAATTCTCTAAACTCTTCTGTTTTGAACATTGAATATTTGGTCATTTGAGATTGTTTCGAGTTTCGGATTTCGTGCTTCGGATTTAGATCTACTCATATATTAAAGTATTTCCATTTTGAAACAATCTAATATCTCAGCGCTTAATCCGCAATCAAAGGAATATGTGCAGACTTCTCGTTGTTCGATCACAGCAACCCTTCAGCCCCGCGGATTATCTGACCCCATTTGCCCTCCTCTCCCGAAACAGCAAGGAATATCAGGGCCATGGCTGGGGCTGTGTATGGAAGGGTTCCGACCAAAAATGGCAAATTGATAAGAATATCTGCCCTATCTGGGAAGACGAATTCAATCGATTTCCCCCGACTACCCTTCTCATCGCCCATGCCCGAAGCGCCTTTGAGGACAGGGATATCGTCGTTGAGAACAACATGCCCTTCACCGACGGAGAAAGAATCTTCATCTTCAACGGTGAGCTGAGGGGAGTGAAGATCAAAGAGCAGGGACGGATTGGCGCAGAAAAAATTTTCAATTTCATCCGCCGCTTCGATGACGGTGATACCCTTGCCGCCCTGAAAAAGGCCGTAGCGCTCATACGGAATCGGACGAGGTCCATCCGGGGGATGAATATCATCTTGGTGAAGGAAAGGTCTATCTATCTCTCCACTTTTTTTACCGGAGATGAGAACTACTTCACGATGCGATATAAGGAGGACCCTCAACTGGTCATCTGCTCGGAACCTTTTCCTTCTGAACAGAGCTGGAAGAGCATCGTCAACGAAACAGTCAGGGAGTGGTAAAAAATGATGATCGTCAAGATCGGCGGAGGAGCCGGAATCAACCTTCGAGGGATCATTCAGGATCTGGCGCAGGTGAAAGAGAAGTTCATCATCGTCCATGGCGCGAATGCCCTCAGGGATAAATTGGCCGAAGATTTGGGCCAGCCCAAGAAGGTCGTCACTTCAGTCTCCGGTTACTCGAGCGTCTATTCGGATGAGAACCTGATCGACCAGATGATGATGGCCTATGCCGGCGCAAGAAACAAGCGGATTGTGGAGCTCTGCCACCAGCACGGCATCAATGCCGTAGGCCTCTCCGGTCTGGATGGAAAGGCGGTTCAGGGGGTGCGAAATAAAGGAATCCGCGTCTATCAGGACGGAAAGCTCAAAATCCTCCACGATTATTCAGGAAAACCCGAGGCGATCAACAAAGACCTCCTTGACCTTCTCCTCGTTCACGGCTATGTCCCGGTTCTCACCGTCCCCATCATAGATGAGCAGAACAACGCCATCAACACAGAAAACGACGATGTGGTGAGAGTCCTCCAGAAGGCCATGCGTGCTGACACGGTGGTCAACCTGATCGAGGCGCCGGGGTTCCTTGAAAACAGAGAGGATGAAACGAGCCTCATTCGGCATATCCCAGCCGCAGAGCTCGAGAGCCGTGAACAGCAGGTAGATGGCAGGATGAAGAGAAAGATGCTGGCAGTTAGAAAGCTCTTTGAGCACGGTGCAAGCAGGGTCGTCATTGCGGACGGCCGGGGTGAGCATCCTGTGGCAGACGCCCTTTCAGGAAAAGGAACGGTCATCGAATGAACCCCATTGATTCAATCAACCCGAAAGAACTTGAAGACCAATATGAACTTCCTGTCTACCCTCGCCGGGATATCGTTCTGGTCCGGGGCAAGGGCGCAAAACTCTATGACGACCAGGGACAGGAATATATCGATTGTGCTTCCAATGTCGGAGTCTCCAATATCGGCCATGGCAGGGAGGAAGTAGCCAGGGCGATCTATGAGCAGTATCTGACTCTATCAAACTGCTACGGCATATTCTATAATCCGGTCCGTGCCAGGCTTGCTGAAAAACTGATCTCCCTGAGCCCTCAGGGGCTCAAACGGGTCTTCTTCTGTAACTCCGGCGCAGAAGCGGTTGAAGCTGCCCTCAAGTTCGCTCGTGCCAGCGCGGGGAAAAAGGAGATCATCGCCGCCATGAGGGGTTTTCACGGAAAGACCTTTGGCGCGCTTGCGGCCACATGGGGAGAAGAATACCAGAAACCTTTCGTGCCGATGATGCCAGGGCTGAAACATGTGCCCTTCAATAACTTCGATAAATTGAGTGAAACGATCAACGAAGAAACGGCTGCCATTATTCTCGAGCTGGTTCAGGGAGAAGGCGGGGTTCGGGTTGGAGACAAATCTTACTTTCAGAAGGTCCGTCAACTTTGTGATCAAAAGGGAATCCTGCTTATCTTTGACGAAGTCCAGACAGGATTTGGCAGGACAGGAACCCTTTTTGCGTGCGAGCAGTTTGTTGAACCGGATATGCTCTGTGTGGCTAAATCGCTCGCAGGAGGCATCCCCATGGGAGCCGTGCTCTGCTCGGATACTGTCCGTGTTCCTGTCAAGAGCCATACCTCCACGTTCGGAGGTAATCCGCTTGCCTGTGCAGCGGCATTGGCCTCGCTGGAGGTCATCGAACGCGAGGGACTTCCTGAAAGGGCCCGGGTCCAGGGAGAATACTTTTTAAAAGAACTGCGCGCGATGAAGAGCGAAAGGATACGGGAGGTGAGAGGCCTTGGCCTCATGCTTGGCATTGAACTGAAGGAGAAGGCGGGCCCTTTTGTTCAGAAACTGATGGAAAAAGGCGTCATCGTTCTCCTTGCCGGGCCCACTGTGATCCGGCTTCTCCCTCCGCTTGTCATCACCCGGGAAGAGATTGACAACGTATTATCCACCATGAAAGAAGTCCTGGCCTAATCTTATCTCCCTCTATCCTCAACCGCTATGGCATCCATCTTATCACTATGCTTGCCAGCGGATAATAGAAGAAGGACGGGTTAAGAAACCAGACAAGACCTGCCCTTTGGACTGAAAATCCACATTCCCACGATCCATAAACAACGGATGGAATAAAAATATTTTTGTTTGCTCCTATCCTTGTATCTGTGACCCTTTCCAATTATAATCCCTTATGAATAAATTCAATCATGTTCTCGCCCTGAACCCGTATTTTGGTGATTCCACCGCACTCATCGGATTATTCCCTCCAACCGGCCTTGAGTACATCTCTGCAAGCATGAAAGGTCTCGTCGACAAGGTGACACTTCTCGACCTTCGACATGAAAGTGCCTTTCAGGACCCGAAGGAACTCAGCAAGTTCATCAGGAACGAGATCGACCTTCTATGCGTCAGCATCCGGTGGGAATCCCGGTTTGAGGATGTCTGTGATTTCCTGTCCCAACTCCCCCCCGAGGTTTGCACCATTGTCGGGGGATACAAAGCAACGGAAGAGGTTGAATATCTGTTCAACCGTTGCCCGAACATTGACATGGTCGTACGAGGCGAGGGCGAAGAGATCATCAAACAGATCGTCACGGATGTTCCGTACAAAGATATCCGCGGGCTTTCTTATCGGGAGAACGGGGGAGTTGTCCACAACGAAACCCATCCCCTGCCGGACCTTGCTCATATTCCGTACCCCGACCGGTCTCTGAGAAAACAGGATTATCGCCTGGTGAAATATGGCCTTCAGCTCAGCAGCCACACGTTCGACACGGTTCTGACAACGAGGGGATGTCCATTTAAATGCAAGTTCTGCACTTTCAGTCTCAATCCACTCGGCCAGAAAAGGACCTATGCGGAACGACCGATCGAATCGGTCATCGAAGAATTGAAGACGGTGACGGCCGATGTCGTGTTATTCAGCGACGACAACTTCTTCACGAACCCGAAGAGGAGCGAACAGCTCTGCGACCTGATCATCGAGAACAAGATCAATAAGATTTTTGTTGTCCAAGCCCGGATCGATATCGCCAAACACCGGAAGGTCCTCGACAAGGCACAGAAGGCAGGCTTCAAAGTCTTTTTGATCGGGATCGAGTCCCCGCATGACCGGATCCTGGAGCAACTTCAAAAGGGTATCACCCAACAGCAGGTTCGGGAGGCGTTTGAAGTCCTGACACGGTATGACGTCTATCTGCACGGGTATTTCATTTACGGCAACATCGGTGAGACGGAAGAGGAGATGCTTTACATCCCGAAGTTCGCTAAGGAGATCAAACTCGATTCCATCAGCTTCCAGAAACTCCGCGTCGAGAGGTTCTCGCCACTGAAGGAAGTGGTTGAAGAAACCCCTGGCTACTACTACACGCGGATCGGCGGTTCCGTATATTCCGATCGCTTTGGACGCAAGGAGTTAAAACAGATCCGTAACCGGATTCGGTCAGCGTTCTATGATCTGCCGCAGGTCATCCGTATGATAAGAAAGGCCCGCCGAATCGGACTTGTCAGCAATCGGGACCTGGTGGATGTTTTTTTTAAACTGCCTCTCATCATGGTTGGGTTGATCAGACGAAAATTTAGAAGAAGACGTTCATTTTGGAAGTGAAGGGGCTATGTTAAAACGGTAACCCCTCCATACCTCCCCTTAATTTAAGGGGAGGCTGGGTGGGGTTATTGATTCATCTTGTTTATTATTTGATGATGGGCGTTTGTAATTCGGTGATTCATCTCAATGAGTTTCTGATTCTAAAGCGACCGCCTGTCGCTGGGCGGCGGTGATTTTTTCTGCGGCCGCTTTCTTTTTGGCAATGGCTACCCGGTCCGCATCCAAATAATCCACGGCTTTCATATCACAGAAGCGAACGCACTGCGGATCTCCGTCGCAGAGATCGCACTTGAAATTTTTCCGATCGATCACATTAAATCCCATCGCGCCAAACGGACAAACCGTCACGCAGGAACGGCAGCCGATGCAGATATCATGGTTGACCATCACCCGGCTTAGCTTCTCATCGCGGGAAATAGCCTTCACGGGGCAAACGATCAGACAGGGAGCATCCTGACACTGCTGACAGGACATGGGGATATAAAGCCCCTCGGACTCCCATTTCATCACTTTGATCCGGCTTCGGGCGGCATTCGATACGCCATCATGAAAAACCGAGCAGACGAGCTCACAGAGTCTGCAGCCGGTGCACTTTTCGGGGCTGATTGCAAGAACTTTACCCATGGGTTCCATTAGAAGTTTCTCCTTTCGTGTGTCACGAATGACTCGAATGAAACCGAATTTCACGAATCAACCACACTATCAATAAAATATTCGTGTCATTCGTTACCATTCGTTCCATTCGCTTAATGATTACAGTAAATGTGAGGGTTCTTTATCCACGCCGAGCCTCTTGAGCGTTTCCGGCTTAGAAACGCCGTTCTGGTCAAGTCCCTTGTATTCATACAGTTCGTCGATCATTTTCTCGAATTTCTTCCGGTCGATCACCTTCCCGACCACATCGAGGGCGCCCCTTCGGGCGGGCTCATCAAAGTAGCGATGGTTGAGCATATCGCCCTTTTTGAGATCGTTTCTCGTTAACCCTTCGCGAAGGTTGAACAACCGTTCCATCATGTTGGAACGCTCGGCAACGTCCCAGATTTCCCGAGGGGTAAGCTCCAGCCCTGTATTGTAGTAAAGCACCCTGGACCAATCTTCAAAGTTGGGAAGCGTAGCGCCCAGGAACGTGGTGTGATACTTGCAGATGCCAAGGCAATCCACTCCCATGTAACAGTTTTCATGCCAGAAGACCTGCCACGGTTTGCCGATATATTCCGTATGTTCCGAACTCAAGGGTCCGTCGTAAGGGACCGGGCTGCTGTAAATCCTTCTCATGACGTCTACCGGCAAATGGTAAAGGTCGATGGCTGGACGGCTTCTCAAATGGTCTGAGCCACGGGAGGCAGTGGCAATATTAAGAGCAAGAGCGGGTGTCGCTCGCTCATCAGAGTGAAGGTTGCTGACCCCTTTGACCTGGATCAGGTAGTCGAAGGAATTCTTTCCAATTTTCTCGGAGGCAATGATTCCTCCCTCAGCCAGGACATTTCCCAACCAGCCCTTTCTGAAGCAGATCCGTTCAAGCATCTCCTGAAAGGCTTCGGCGTTGCCAAACCGTAAATCGAGGCCATCGGTCTCCTTGTCGGTGAGAATTCCCAGCTCATAAAGCTCCATTGCCCAGGAGATAATGCTTCCGATTTCAAGGTTGTCCACACCCCACTGATTAACCAGGTGATTGCACACCAACAGGTTTTCCAAGCCTGGGATATCGGGTTCCGACGACATCCCGCCCTGAGAGGTATATTCCGGGCCCTCGTCATAGATGCCTGCATAAGGTCCGGTGGGAATCTTGTACTGGGCCCGGCAGTGGACCTGGCAGCCGAAGCAACCGGTCATATGGTAGGGTCCAATCGTTTTGATAGCGTTTTCGTCAATCGATTCCGGCTCGATCTCGTCAGCGTACAGCATCTGATTATACTGGAAGTTCCTGGTTCGGACACCACCCCAGGAATTGGTGGCTCCCCAGATAAAGGGGGTGCCCAGGGTTCCCTGGGTCTGGTTAACCTTTGCGCTCGTGATTTGATCGATAAAGCGCTTGTTGTACTCGAGAGCCTCCTTCGGATAGGCGATCTTGATATCCATGGTGCCGCGGGCGGCAATGGCCTTTAAATTTTTTGAGCCCATGACCGCTCCCATTCCGGTTCTTCCACCGGAATTTTTGATGCCGGTCATGACATTGGCATACCTGACGAGGTTCTCTCCGGCCGGACCGATGACCAGGCTCTTAATGTCATCATCCCCTAACTCTTCCCGGATCGCCCATTGGGTATCGGTGACGGTTTTACCCCAAATGTTCTTAGCATCACGGATCTCGATTTTGCCATTGTGGATCCAGAGATAAACCGGCTTATCCGCCTTCCCTTTGATGACGAGATGATGGAATCCTGCCCAGGCTAACTCAGGAGTGAAGAAACCTCCCATGTTGGCGCTCCCCAACATTCCTCCGAGGGGAGATTTAGCCATCACATGACATCTGGAAGTTGCTGAAGCCAATGTGGCAGTCAGAATTCCGCCGCTCACCATGAGTGTGTTGTCAGGACCGAGGGGATCGCATCCTTGCTTTGTGTGATTATAAAGCAGATAGGCATCGAGGCCCCGGCCTCCCAGGAATTTTCTCCTGACCTCAAGGGGGATGGGTTTGATTTCTATCTTGCCTGTAGAGAGATCAATATACGCTATCTTCCTATTTAGGGCCATCTTTCTTAACCTCCTTCATTTTTCTTCCAAACTCTTCCTCGGCCAATCTTTTGTTCACATCCCATACCGGGCCCCTGATGCGGGGGAAACCTTCTTTGACCCAGGCCACACGCCATTCCATATGACACATAGGGCATTTCACGGTGGGTTCCCCGGATTTTGGTTCGAGTCTTCCCATACAACTGGGATTATGGCACCTCACCTGGCCATAGGTACGAGTCTTACGCAGACTCTCAGCGGTTGAAAGTCCTTCCTTCTCGTTTACCATAACAACCCCCTTTCTCGAAGCAGAATGTGGAAAGTAGAGGGTGGAGGGTGGATAAGTCGCCTCTTCTTCACGCCTTAAGTTCACAATAGTGAACTTGAAAACCCCTTCCAAAACCTCAACTCCTTCAGATTATTAAACTACATTTATTTTTTTGTCAAGGGATATTTTGTTGTGCCATGATTCAAGTTCACTATTGTGAACCCTTTGGATGTGAACTCCACATGCCACCCTCTACATTCCACCTTCGAAGGATGGATTCCACCATTCGATCCAGGTTCCGTCCCGTCCGAACCTAATGTCTGTAGTGGATTCAATCTTTCTGATCCAGTCCCCGAGAAAAGAGGCATGGTGAATGATGAGCGGGGTGCTGTGTTCGGGCAGAATATCCTCAAAGAACCGGTGGAGAAAAATATTCCTGTCCATCTCCTGCATCGTCTCCCCATCGTCCCAGGGGGTAGGCCGAATAAAACCGTGATTTGCGCCCTCATCCCTCCGGTAAAGGAAGTGGTTTTTGAACCGGTCTTTGAGGCGGCGAAGGGTCTCAACGCACTCCACAATATCCGCGAGGGTAATCCCTTTGCAGAAATATTGAAGCAACCGGTCGGAGAATGATTCAAAACCGATCGATGCAAACATCACCTTTATATCCTGATTCTGTGCCTGTGAAAAGATCCCCGGAAGATCAGAGGCGTGAGCATTGACATCATCGACCCGGCAGACCAGATTGATTTGTGATAGTCTGATGTTTTGATGACTTATCTCCTCAAGCAGTTTGCCGAGGGAGCGGAGGGGGTACTCGTCTATGAGTTCGAACGGGACCTTCTTTCCGTCGAGTTCGGGCAATCTCACAATCTGATCAATAACCTGTTCCATCTCCAATAAGCCATGAAAGCCTTTGTCATGTGAAACATCGCAGAAGATGCATCCTTCACTCCGGACGCTCAACTCCACAGCCCCTCTCCCCTTGAGATCCACCGGTGGAGGCAGAATCACGGTCTGCGCCTTACTGGAATATGGGCAACCGATCGCATTAAGAACTTGACACAGCCGGACCTCGTGTTTCTGGAGGGTGTCGGAAAATAGATGGAGGTTCGACCAGTCGACTTCGATGGATATGTCCCTTGTCCATGGATATTCGAAGAGTGTTTCGTGGATATTCAGATGCTCCGATCTGAAGCCATCGACTGGCCCCTGAAAAGCAAGGTCGACCGTGGATCTCAGTCCTCTGAACCGGTGCGGATGAGAATCAACCTCTGGTTCGCCCACATAATCCTGCCGGGCCTGAGGCCCACCGATGATTGTTACAAACCCCTTCTGTTTCAGTTCACGGATCAGTTCGATGAGGTCTTTTCTTCCACAGAGATGCGAGAATGCGGCAACCCTCTCCTTCCCTGCATAATGTTCATCTAAAAAACGGAACAATCGCTCTTTCGAGAAGTTTCTTTCGATTCCGACAACAATGGATGGGATGGAAAGTTTTCGTTGAAAAAAGGTCGCTGCCAGTTGAGCCCCCAGAATACCATGGGGCTCCCCTGTATGATGCGTAAAAATAATCATACTTTTAGGATGTCACATCAAGGGATGAGTTTCAAGGTTATCAGGTTATCAGGGTATCAGAATATCAGGCTGTGAAGGGCTATGGTAGGAAAGGGCATCAGGATATCCTAACATCAGGTTAAAAATCTGTTTGTTTTCGATCTTCCTGATATCCTTATGTCCTGATGTCCTGGTACCCTGCTTCCCCTACATATTCCATCCGCCGGAGACTTCGACTTCAGCGCCGTTTACAAAACTGGCTTCGTCGGAGGCTAAAAAGGCCACCACATTGGCAACCTCCTCAGGCTGACCAGCCCGTTTCAAAGGGGTATTTTCAATGATGATATTTCGGTATTTCTCAGCCATCCTGGAAACCGTAGGGGTCAGGATAAATCCGGGTAAAACCGCGTTGACATTGATCTGGTGCCTGCCCAACTCTCTGGCAACACTCTTCGTCAAACCGATGATTCCTGCTTTTGCCGTGCTGTAACTGATCTCTGAAACAGCTCCCCTTTTTCCCCAAACCGAGGAGAGATTGATGATCTTTCCGTAACTCTTTTCGATCATGTGGGGGACAACCGCCTGGATGCAGTTCAAGGTCCCCTTCAGATGGACGTCTAACACAGCATCCCAATCCTCCTCTTTCGTTTTTAGAAGATTCCCCGGCCGATCAAAACCGGCATTATTGACCAGAATATCAATCCGTCCGAAGGCTATTAGAACCTCTGCAATCATCTTCTCTATCTGTCTTCGATCTCCCACATCCACCGCAAAAAAGAGACATCTTCTGCCCAGGGTTTCGATCTCTTTCTGAGTCTGAATGCCGGTCTCGTGATTCCATTCCACAACGACGACATCCGCCCCCTCCTGGGCCATCTTCAGGGCAATCGCTTTACCAATCCCCTGCCCCGCTCCCGTCACAATCGCTTTTTTATCTTTTAGTCTCATCTTTCCCCCTTGAAAAATTAGGTGATCGGGCGCACCAACGTGAACCCGCCCCCGATTTTCTATTCTAATCTGTCTTTTCTCGTCTTAGGGGAAGCAAACGAACTCTTGATTTTTCCTCATCCACCGAAATCAAGGCCCCTTGCTGAAGATTCTCGGCAAACTTATGAAGGGTGTTGAGGAGCAAATCCTTTGCATGGTGAGGAGAGATGTCTTGTGCTCTGATTTGGATAACGCTTGGACCCTCGGCTTCAGTGACAGCAAGGATTGCTCCGACGTCGAGGTCATGAGTGAACAGCAGGTAACCATTTGTTTTAGTCCATAACAAAATCTCGCGATCAGAAGCATTCAACGAGCCGACGGTTGACCAATGGGACGCGATATGTCCCGCTTCTTCCAACACTGATACCCATGCAGGGGAAAGATTCATATCGATTAGAATCTTCATGCAGTAATGACCGGAACGTCTATCTCCTCAACCCGCCATGCAGCGTAGGCAAGGGCTTGGTCGATATCTTTCGGCTCCAAGTATGGATATAACTTCAGAATCTCATCCTTGGTCCGTCCGGATGCCATGAGACCAACAATTGTCCCCACCGTAATACGGAGCCCGCGAATGCATGGCTTGCCGCCCATGACGCCCGGATTAAAAGTAATTCGGTTGAGAGTTTTCATACTTGCCTCCACATCTATGGAATAGGATAGCACGAAATGGACCCGAACTCCATATCTTACTTTTTTCCTCCCCTCATACCCATTGTGTTCGAAATGTTGTGACCATCCGGTATCGGAGAATTAAAAAATCGAATGTAGTACGTTCGATTTTTGCTCCTTCAGCAAAATCCCCCATATCCAGCCCGCTTCTTCCCTTTCTGCTCCTCCTCAACGATCTCCCGCCCGATCAGCCAGTTGGCGACAACCTGCGTGGTGTTTATCGAGCAAGCTGCGGTAACACGAGCCGATTCCAGTATCTGCTTGACACGCTCATATAATTCCAACCTTCTCTTTCCGGACATACACTCCCTTACCTAACCAGGAGGCATTCATATTCTCCTGAAGTGTGATGGTTAACGACTAATGTGGACCCGTCCCCGATTTTCTTTTCCCCTTTTTTTCATTAGCTGTATTTCAAAATTACAGGAACGTCCCCGAGTTCTCCATGGTCAGAAACAACTGCACTTGGTGGATGTTGGGACAAATTGTCCTTCTTTAGGAAGGCCTCCCTTTCCTTTTTGGGAGAAAGGTACTTGTCCCTACTTTTTATTATTCAGTTACATGGGAGGTTTGTTAGCAACCCCTTAAATTGTTTATATTTTTTTGGATTTTTTTATCTCAAAACACAACTCCAGTTACATCACGTTACATAACCATCAGGCCCAAAAGGGGACATAACTGGCATCCTTTTTGGAACCTCTATATTCTCCATGTGACTTGATCAAACCTACTTCAATAGCATCTTTTATAATCCTTGAGGCCATAGGGTAATTATTATCACTGATGGCGAGACGCTTCCCGAGAGAGGTGTTAGACATTCTTTTTCCGGGGACATTTCATCTTGTTTCGATGCGGTAATGCTCCTGGGGAAATTTTATCCCCGCCAATGCGAGCCTTTTTGCCTGTGGGCTGCTCTTCTGGAACGAGACACGGCCAGAAGCAACCCAAACATATGGAGAATCATTCTTTGTTATAACCATCAAGTTTGGGGCACTACCATTTAACCAGTTTTTCAGCCAGGCGAGCTTATCAATCATTCTTGGTATCTGGTTTGCATCCGCGGGATGCACTTCTACCCAGATCGCTTCGTCTTTCGCCTCTGTCTTCTTTATGCCGATTCCATAGTCCCAGCGGGCTGCGTTAGGATATAGTTGTGCTACCGCAACATCCAGATGCAGACTACCAGTGATTTTCCGAGGATCATTACATGACAATCTGTTCTTGTCTCTTTCTAAAAGAGCTTGTAGTCCCGCCTGGTAACAATCTCTCACGTCATTTGAGTTAGCCACCGCATCTTGAAATCTCATGATTTATTTACCCTCGGGCATTAACAACATTCGCCACTACATCGGCCACGTGTCCGCTGAATTCACTGAGCCCACCCCACCCTGCCTCAGATGCTTCTTTTGAACCGGGGTCCAGGCCAGAAATATCATGAGTGCAACCTGTTTTCTGATCGAAATAATACACACGCGCGATTTTTCCAAGAACCGCATCTGCCATTTCCTTCATAGGATCGGTTTTTCGTGCATTGAAGAGATCAAGAATCTTAATCGAAGGTGCCTGATGTTCTCGGATTACCTTTAATGCCCATACGACATCGAGAACATGGGGTGAATGGGTAGAAAGACACACATGATAGCCTCTCGAGAGAAGATCCAGAATCAAAAGTAAAACGGCAGAAATAGCGTTCGGATGTAAACCGGCTTCCGGCTCTTCGATGACAACCCACTCGACGTCCTGCTTACGGGATACCTTGGTGGGAGGAAGAAGCCAGTAGAATCCCATCAATAGAGGGACAAACTCTCTCTGTCCGGCAGACCAAACCATAAAAGGCAATGTAGATTCAGATCCTTTAGCTTTGAGAACGAGTCTTTTCTGTGAACCATAGGTATCCACGCGCAATCCAAAACCATGAAATACCGTATGATCCAGCAATTTTCGGAGTTCGTTCTTAAGGCGGCGAGTTTGCGGAAATATTTCGCCCCCTTCACCACGACCCCATCCGGTTTCCATGAGCAAGCGGATTTTTTCACTGAAATCACGCACAGAGAATGGGTCGCTTGCCCCATAATCAGAAAAGGGACGCGGCCACCCTCTTCCAAGTGTCAATACTCTCTGGGCAGGAATAAAAAACAGGGATTCTTTCTTTCTTTTTTTTCGACGTATTAGAGTAGATAATTCAATCGGATCACCGTTGAATATGATAGCACTCCCATTATCTCCAATGCGCCATACATCCCGCATTCCTTCGCCGAGATAAATATCGAGAAAATGACCTATATCCTTGTTCCATACAAGCCCATGTGTCCCCATCTCGTCGATAACATATCCCGTATCCAATAAAAGTCTGAGGAATTGGAGGAAAATGCTCTTTCCTGTTGCCTGGGGTCCAACAAGGACCGTAAGATCTCCGAACTCAATATCTGCGTCTTCAATCTGTCCAACATTCTTCAACTGCAATCTTGGATTATTCATAAAAACATTCTCCTTTGTCGCATGCTCTTCAATTGTAAAGTTCGCCGTCGAAACAATTCGGAGGCAATATTCTTAAACAACTAAAATACGCCCCCGCGATCCTTTCCTACTTTCGCTTCTTATGAGAGACGGAGTACTCAACCTCAGGTTCCCGAACCTCGATCTGTTCAGCAGGGATACGTACCACTTTGCCATTGCGCCAGATGGCAATCGGAACCCCATTCCGGCGATGTTCGGCGATCGTTTCAGCCACAGCCTTGCGAAGTGCCTCTTCGGCTTTGTACGCTAAAAGGAAAGATGTTCTTTTCTCCTTTTTCATTGGTCTCCTCTAAATCTTAATAAAATGTTAAAGAGATCTCGATCAAGTATTTCGATCTTTCCAGATTCTTCATCTGGAAGAAACTTAAGCGCAAAGGTCGTCTTCCCGGCACCATTAGGACCTGCAATGATGTAGAGGTTTGGTCTTCGGTTTTTGTTCTTCAAATAATCCCCTTATTCAATGACCTGTCTTCCTTTAAACTTTCAGCTTTAAGCTGACTCCGAAACCCGCATTCCGAATTCCGCAATCCGCATTTGAATACGCCAACTTTTTTATGGAGGACACCTCACTCTCTTTAATAGTTCAGGTCCACTTTGAGAGAAGTGCCTTTATATACCTTTTAACAGGCCCCCGCTGGAGATATTGGTGGGCAAATTGATTTCTATAGCTCCTCAAACAACCGTAACAACTTGTATTTTCGCTACAGCCACAGTTACCATTTACTCTTTTCAGCGCAGCCTCTAAACAATCCCTCAGCACCTTTTCCTTTTCAAGCCGAGCAACAAGTCCTGCCCCTCCCGGGACGTTGTCATAGAGAATGATCGGGGGTACAGGATAATGCTTACTATGTGCAACAGTCGCACTAAGGTCAGTGGAAGGGATCTCTAAGACTTCGGAAGTTCCTTCGACTAGGCCGAAGGAGAGCGAGTATGCAAACCAGAGGGCATTCATTTCCCCGGTAAGTTCCGGAAGGAACTGGAGTTGCAGAACGTCAGTCACGAATTCATGTCCAAGAGAAACCCGTTCAAGTGGCCCATTGCAATTTTGGCCAAGGGGTGTCTTGTGAGTCTTCTCTGGTTTTTTGAATCCAGTCCCACATCCACCACAGATATAGAATCCCTCTCCGAGTCGGCCTTCACACAGCACAACCATCAAGCCTGGTGAAGCCTTCTTCATTGTGATCAACGGGGTATTCAAAGGCATATTGATAGTGCCAGGATCAGAGCTGAGTGAACCTCCAAAATAAGGACGGGTTGTGAAAACCCTTGTGGCTCTAGAGGTTGGGGCTTTCGGCTTCTCACGATCGGTTACGAATCCAAAAAGAGGGATAATATACTTGGAAGGGGTCAAGTTGTCATCACAAGGGGTAGCCGGTTCAGATTCCCCTTGTTGCCATTGTAAGAAAACATTGTGCTGTGGGCATCGTTTATAGATTTTCCGTGGCCACTCCTTTTCTGCAACTTTCTTCAGTCCGTAAGACCTCCATACTTTCTTATTTGCAACTAGTTTACTTGTAGGTGCGAACTCCGAAATTGCAATACTCAGATCCCTCTGAAGTGAAATCTCAAAGGCCTCTTGGTTTTGCTGAGTTCGCTGGGTATCCAGCTCCACAACGTCTACAGGAAATCCATATTTGGGAATTACGGCCTTCCGAGATAAAAAAGAAAGAACGTCTTCTTCGGCAACTGTCTTGGCGCGCGCTCCTGCCCACATGACGGTTTTATCATCTCCATTTTCAAAAGCTGCCTTCCGAAGGTTAGTAACGCTTTTATAATCGCTAAAGACTTCTTCTTGAGCAAGAGAAAATCTACTGTCATCTCCTGCAATTTTTTCGATCCACGTTCCATCATTTAGACCAACCTCTACATTATTCGGAACAATGGCCTGCAGAGAGGCTTCTAGTTCAGCCTTATTTTCATTAAGAAAGGCATTTAAAACGGCAACACCTGACGGATACATCAAGTCTGTGAATAGCTTCTCGACAGTTTTGAACCTCTCTTCAAATTTTTGGAAAAAGTGCGATAGTGCTGTTG
>JAGXTA010000173.1 GCA_018333535.1 Deltaproteobacteria bacterium
GCGTTTCGGGAAAGAAACGGGCGTGCCGCTTCGCGCCGGGGGAACGATTGCTTGGAGACTCGTCGATTGAATGAGCGCGGGCCTCCCCCGCAAAATTCCGCTCCGGTCATCCTTGCCGTGGTCAGATCGATGTCGATGGGTCGATGGGGACGTCCATAAAATTATAATACAACCATCTGTGGCCCCCTGGTGCCGCACGAGGCTTCGGCAGGCGGGGCAACGCGCAGGCAGGTATGAGATTTTCTCCAACATGTCTGCCCGAAGGACGGTGGTTTTCCACGGAAGAGTGACGAATGAACTTGACACCACGGATATTATTAGTTATAAGCATTTCCAATGATAAAGTGGAGCCTCAGTGTTTTTGTTTCGATTCTTTTTTTACTGCCTTCTTTCGGTGAAGCGTTTGAGTGCTCTGCTTCATCAATTTCAATCTGCAACGAAAACGATAACCATCTCTTTGAGGAAGGCAGCCCATCTTTGCCTGCACCTATATTCTGTTTGGCATCGATCCACCCAAGAGCCTTGTCCGACCAAGGATTTGTGACATTAATATTCCATCCGCCAACATCCATCCTTTAAACAAAATTGAGCTATTCTAAGATGTTTCGGGAGCTCAACCAATTCGCTATATCCCTGGATGTATAATGTTTCTTGAAGAGTGAGACAAAAGGTGGGATATTTTGATGAGTATGAACTTGCAAAAAGGCGAACATGAAATTATAAACGAAATTGATGAGTGCAGGTTTTCCTTAAAAATGATCGCCTCTATGAAAGAGGATACGAAGACCAAGGTGCGCAAGTAATGGTGCAAGAAAAAAGGGTTGATCGGGACATTGAGAAGACCTATCCTGCAAAACAGTTCGTTAAAAAGTTGCGGCGTCTCGCTGATTGCATTGAACAAGGCCGGCGCTTCCGGATTCAGGTGGCAGGAGAACGAATCTCCATACCACCCAATGCGATCATCAATATCGAACATGAGCGCGGCTCCACGGAGGAGGAAGTGGAATTTCAGCTCAAATGGCCGCTCGACCAATAACTCGGAGACCGGCGGAGGTCATTGATTAGCAAGAGGATGGATAAAAAGGAGTCCCTAGAAATAAGAAGGCCAAATAACTTTTAAGGAGGTGGATGTATGCAGTGCCCGGCATGCAAAGAGATTTCGCTTGTTATGACAGAGCGGCAAGGCATTGAGGTTGACTATTGTCCCCAATGTCGGGGGGTCTGGCTCGACCGAGGCGAACTCGACAAAATCGTCGAACGAGCGGCTCAGGTCAATACAGTATCCGAAAGTCGGATGTCGCAAGAGCATGATAGGCGGTCAAAAGAGCAACGTGAGTATCGAGACGACGATGACGATAAGTATTATGGCAAAGGTCGGAAAAGGAAAAAGCGTGGATTTCTTGGCGAGTTGTTCGATTTTGATTGACGCAACCGGAATTTTTCCCAACTGTAATAAACAACAGAAAAGAGCCGTCCAGGAAAGTGGGGTCATGCTCTGTCAATAGAGTGGCCCTGACACTAACTATAATAACAAGGAGGTCATGATGGCTGAAGTGATGAGAATCCCCTTCTTTCATGTCAATGTCTTAACTGGGTTTAAGGGAGCGAAAGTCATGGAAGACCCGAAGGTATGTGCCGGCATAATTAAAAAAGCAAAGAGACCACTTCTTATCATCGGCCCGCGGGCAGTTGAGCATTATATCGGAGATAAATTGCATCTGGAATATTGTCTGGGATTGGCCAGGGAAGCCGGGCTTCCCGTCTGTGCTACTGCCCATGTTAAAAAGAAGATGCTGGAGTTAGGAACTATTCCGGATAGCGTATACGATGTCATAGAGATCATCAATCATCTTAAATTCCAGGATTGGAAAGGAGTAAGAAAAGAGGGGAATCATGACCTGGTGATCTTTTCGGGCGTCAGGTGTGATCTGGCTGAACAGGGGCTTTCTACCCTCAAACATTTCGCGCCCCATCTCAAAGCGATGGCTCTCTGCCGGCATAGCCACCCCAATGCCGATTATGCTCTGCCGATACTCAATTCTGAAAAATGGAAGAATTACTGGGATGATCTGCTGGTGGACATAATAAGAGGATAGAATGGGTTTCAGGTCTACGCTCTTCACTTATAATCCGTTTTAGCATACCAATCTTTAAAAACCATATAATGGTTTGCCAAAAGTGTTGATTTGACGCCTCAGCCACTTCTTACGAATAATGACACATAAGTCAGAGCCATTGGAGGTAGCTATTTCTTCACGATATGGTTTTTTCATCCACTATACCTTGATAGTTTTGCCGGCGTACCAGGTTTCAGGTTTAAAAATGAAACTGAAGAAGGCAAGGGAGAGGAGTTTACATGGAGAAATGGCATAATCTGAGCGCTGAAGAAGCGCTGAAGAAACTTGAATCGACTCGTTCCGGACTCTCTCCGGAGGAGGTCAAAAGAAGACTGAACCAATACGGACTGAACGAACTCAGGGAAAAAGGGAAGATTCCCTGGCCCCTTGTCTTTCTCCGTCAGTTCGCAAGCCCCCTCATCTATATTCTGCTCATTGCCGCCGCCATTTCACTCTTCATCATTCAAAAACCTACCGATGCGGCGGTCATCTTTGCCGTGGTGCTTATCAATTCTGTGATCGGTTTTATTCAGGAGCATAAAGCGGAGCGGGCCATGGAGGCTCTCAAGCGCCTGACGGTCCAAAAGGCTAAGGTGTTGAGGCAGGGCGCCACGGATACAATTCCCGCAAGTCGCTTGGTTCCGGGGGATATCATCCTTCTCGAAGCAGGAGACCGAATTCCGGCGGATGCCAGGCTGGTTGAAGCGGCCAATCTCTCCATAGATGAATCCATCCTCACCGGTGAATCCGTCCCTGTTCAGAAATTAACCGCCCCCATAGAAGGCGAGGCCACTGTGGCCGATATGGGCAATATGGTTCATACGGGATGCGGTGCGGTCAATGGAAAGGGAGTGGCAGTGATTACTGCCACCGGCATGAACACTGAGATCGGGAAGATCACGGCTCAGGTCCAGGAGGTGAAACCTCCGCCCACGCCCCTTCAACAAAATATCGCCAGGCTGGGCCGTTATATTGGCGTGATGGTCATCGGAATCATCGCCCTCCTTATCGGTGTAGGACTGGCAAAGGGGTATAGATTTGAGGAAATCTTCACGATTGGAGTTGCGGCTTTGGTATCTGCCATTCCCGAAGGGATGCCGGTCATGGTGACCGTGGTCTTAGCATTAGGAATGAGACGGATGGCTCAGAGACGCGCCCTGATCAGGAAGCTCCCTGCGGTGGAGACGATGGGTGCGGTCACCGTGATCTGTTCCGATAAAACAGGGACACTGACCGAAAGCGAAATGACGCTCCGAGAAATCTATGTTGATGGGAGATCCATAGAGGTCACCGGCGTTGGTTATCGTCCTGAGGGAGGGTTTCTTGAAAACGGTCGCCCGATTGAACCTAATGAAAGCAAAAGCCTTTTCCTGGCGATCAAGATCGGTGTCCTGTGTAACGACGCCACTCTTAAGTCAGAGAGTGGCAAGCATCGACTCCTCGGCGATCCCACAGAGGGAGCTCTGCTGGTTGCCGGCCTTAAGGCCGGACTGAACCAGGAAAGATTACAAAAAGAACATCCCCGATTGGCGGAGCTTCCCTTCGAGAGCGAAAAAAGGTTTATGGCAACGCTCCATCCTCACCAAGATGGCAAGGCCGTCGCCTATGTGAAGGGGTCAGTAGATAAGGCACTGGCCATGAGCCGCCATGTTTACGAAGATGGCGTGTCCATGGAAATGTCCCTGGAGAAAAGATCTGAGATTGAAAAGGCTAATATACAGATGGCGTCAAAGGCGCTCAGGGTGATGGCTCTTGCCTATATGGAATGTCCAGCTTCTCCGGAACATCTCTGTTTCAGCCATCTTGACGGATCACTCACCTTTGTTGGCCTCGTGGGGATGATGGATCCTCCTCGCAGAGAAGCCAAGGAGGCCGTCGCTGCCTGTAAGCGCGCCGGGATCAATGTCGTTATGATCACAGGAGATCAGAAACCAACGGCCGTGGCCATTGCCAAAGAGATCGGTCTTCCTCCAGGAGTGGCATTGAACGGCCTGGAATTGAATAAGATAAGCGATGAGGACCTTAAAAACCGGATCGACAAGATATCGGTCTTTGCCAGGGTTGAGCCCCTTCATAAACTGAGAATTGTTGAGGCATTGAAATCAAAAGGTCAGGTCGTTGCTATGACCGGAGACGGGGTCAACGACGGCCCGGCTCTCAGAAGCGCAGACATAGGGATTGCCATGGGAATCAAGGGGACGGACGTGGCCCGGGAAGCCTCGGACATGGTTCTGACGGATGACAACTTTGCCTCTATCGTCGCAGCCGTTGAAGAGGGACGGGTCATCTTCAGCAATATCCGACGTTGCGTATACTTCCTGCTGAGCACCTGCATGGGAGAACTCTTCCTCTGGACGGCATGCCTTCTGGCAGGCGTTCCCCTTCCCGTGGTTGCTGTCCAGATCCTCTGGATCAATCTGGTGACCGATGGCATCACCACCATCCCCTTGGGCCTTGAGCCAAAGCATAGTAACGTCATGGAGGACCCCCCGCGCCGCCCGAAGACCGGAATCATCTACAGCGGAATGATTCTGAGAATTGCTTTTACCGCCCTATGGATGGCCCTGGGAACTTTCCTCGTCTTTAAATGGGAGTTGCCGAAAGTGGGGCTGGAAGAAGCCCGGACGATCGCCTTCTCCGCCCTTGTCGCCTTCCAATGGTTCAGTGTCCTGAATGCACGTTCTGATCAGCAATCCCTTTTTAAACTTGGCCTGTTCAGCAATCGCTGGTTGTTAGCTGTGATAGGAGTGGCTATCCTTCTCCAGATGATGGTTATCTATGTCCCCCTGTTTCAGGGACTGTTTTACACCGTGCCGCTGGGATTAGAGGATTGGGGGATTATCCTTCTGGCGGCGGTTAGTCTTTTTGTGGTCGAGGAGATTCGTAAAGCAATAGCCCCCAGAATTTTTACCAGAGGGAAAATATAAGAAAGATCATGAAGATTCTTGTCATCAACTGCGGAAGCTCGACATTGAAGTTTCAGGTCATCGAACTCGATGAAAACACTCCTTTGGGCCGGGAGCGGCGTCTGGGGCATGGCCTTGTCGATCGGATCGGTCGCCGGGGGGAGATCAAATTTGTTACGGAGAATGGTGAACGTTTTCAGGAAACCGCTGAGATCGCGGATCATGGTATGGCCGCCCGGCGGGTTTTCGAATGGCTTAAATCTCTTGGCCTCATGGGCCAGGGTGGGATCGAGGCCGTCGGTCATCGTGTGGTTCATGGCGGGCATCGTTTTATAGAACCAACCCAAATTGATGACGGAGTGATCGGTGCGATCGAGGCATTGCGGTTCCTGGCCCCCTTGCACAACGATCCTTCATTGAAAGCGATTCGGACCGCCCGCACGATCCTGGATGACGTCCTTCCGATGGTGGCTGTTTTCGACACCGCCTTTCATGTCAACATGCCCAAGCGTTCTTCACATTATGCCATCCCTCGGGAATTAGCCGTGAAGCATCATATCCGGCGTTATGGCTTTCATGGATTGGCGCACCGATACATGTTCGAGCGTTACGCCATGATCACAAAAAAAGTTTTGGAGAAGGTGAAGCTTGTCACCGTGCAACTGGGAAATGGCTGCTCGGCAACAGCAATCAATGGAGGCCGTTCGGTGGATACCTCGATGGGTTTTACTCCTCTGGAAGGGCTCATGATGGGAACAAGATCCGGAGATGTGGACCCCCACCTCATCGGTTATTTGGTAAACCTCGAAGGGGTGGATATCAGTGAGGTGGAAAAATGGCTAAACACGAAGTCAGGACTACTGGGGGTTTCAGGTCTCTCGCAGGACATGCGGGAACTGCTAAGGGCAGAAAGTGAGGGGGATAAAAATGCCGCTCTGGCGGTTGAGATGTTCTGCTACCGGGTGAAAAAACAGATTGGCGCCTACCTGGCTGCTCTCGATGGTGCGGAAGCAGTGATCTTTGGCGGCGGGATCGGAGAGAATTCACCCCCGGTGAGAAGTCGCATCTGTGCGGGAATGCAATGGTTTGGAATGGACATTGATGAGAACCGAAATAACACTATGACCGGGATAGAAGGAAAGATCAGCACAGACGATGCAAAGGTGGAAATTTATGTTATCCCTGTGGATGAAGCGGTCATGATTGCCCGCGATTCCGGCGATTGCCTTCGCAAGCATCACCTGAAATAAAAGTCTACCGGTCAGGGTAATCCCGCGTTTCGCGGGACCCGTATCGTTAAAATGAAATGAACGTCTGTCGTTGTCGAAGCTCTTATCGAGGCTCGTTAATAGAAACTGGATACTCGAGCTTCGTTTCCCGAGCCTTGTGCTTCGATACGAGCGTCGTCACCGATAAACATGGTCAATTAAGGATTACAAAGAGGAGGAACGAATGTCCCGTCGTGAAACCATTGAGAACATCCGAATAGAAGAATGGGTGGACCGTTATCGAAGGAAGAATCCGGAGGCAGACCGCTGGGCAAAAGGGTACGGTCTCATTCAGCACACCATGGAGACACAGGCCAGGGTCTTTTCGATGGCCGAACGCATCGCCGTTGACGGCGTGCGGGGAGACGGTGTGTCCCTGCTTGATCTCCTGTGTGCATTGGACAGGGTGACCAGCGCGGCCATGTGGATGGTCGTTCACGAGACCTATGTCAGGACCGTTTATCTTGACGGCCGGGAACTTCGCTCCGAAGACTTCAAGCCTAATCCTGAGGGACACACCGGCGGCGCCCTCAATATGGTTCCTGCCTATGCGGGATACATGGCCATCAATGCAATCACCGGTCACACACGCTCCTGGATCATGGGCCAGGGGCACTCCGTGGCTGCCATTGATACGGTAAACTTCCTGTTGGACAATATGACCCCTGCCCATGCCGAACGCTACTCTCTCACGGATGAAGGAGTGACCCGTTACGTCCGTGACTTTTATTCTTACAAGCTACGAACAGACGGCAAACAGGACTCGCCCCTGGGAAGTCACGTGAATGTCCATACGGCGGGCGGCATTGCTGAGGGCGGGTACCTCGGTTTCACAGAGCTTCAGTATGTTCACATGCCTCTACCCGGGGAGCGTCTGGTTGCCTTCCTGAGCGACGGCGCCTTTGAGGAGCAGAGGGGAAGCGACTGGATTCCGCGATGGTGGAGAGCCGGGGACAGCGGTCTCGTGGCTCCCATCATGATTAAGAACGGACGGCGTATCGACCAGAGAACAACGATGTCCCAGCAGGGAGGAGCAGACTGGTTTGTTGATCATCTGAAGCTCAATGATTTCGACCCAATCGTCTTTGATGGAAGAGATCCGGCCGCTTTTGCCTGGGCCATCTTTGAAATGGAGTCCAGACTTGAGGCCGGGGCAGAGGCCGTCCGGTCCCGGGGAAGCGGCTATCCGGTTCCCATGCCATATGGCATCGCCCTGGCGCCCAAAGGGGCCGGCTTCTATGGTGAAGGGACCAACCTTGCCCACAATCTTCCCCTGATGTCAAATCCTCATATTGATCCTTTGGCGGCACACCGTTTCAATGAGAGCGCCCGAAAGCTGTGGGTTGTTCTTCCGGAACTAAAGGAGAGCATCGGCCGATTTCAAAACCATGCAATCTCCGGCCGGCCCAAGGAGCGTGATCATGCTCTGGTCGACCGGGAAGTGAGATTGGATCAGAATCCACCTCCGATCCTGCGGCCGGTCTCCGGAAACCGGGAGGATCGCTCCACATGGAGAAGAAGCTCTCCCATGGTTGCTGTCGATTCCATGTTTCTGGCAATCCTTCAAGCCAATCCCCATCTTCGACCCAGGGTGGGAAATCCTGATGAGATGCGATCCAACCGGTTGATCAAGACGCTCGAATATCTGAAATTCCGTGTCACAGAGCCTGAACCCGGAATTCCGGAAGACACTCATGGTGCGGTCATCACAGCCCTCAATGAAGAGGCGGTCGCCTCGGCCGCATTAGCCAATAAGGGAGGCATCAATCTCTTTCATACTTATGAGGCCTTCGGCACGAAGATGCACGGCGTTGTCCGCCAGGAGATCATCTTTGCCGACCACTGCAATGAGGTCGGTCGGAGGCAGGGCTGGCTTTCTATTCCTCTCATCCTGACCTCCCATACCTGGGAGAACGCAAAAAATGAACGATCCCATCAGGACCCTTCCATGGCCGAGGCCATGCTGGGTGAACCTTCGGATGTATCGAGGGTGTTGTTTATTCCCGATTACAACACTGCTTCAGTGGTTATACAACATCTCTACCAGACCCAGGGGCAGATCTGGACGCTCGTCGTTCCCAAGGCGGATACCATCCCGGAGCTCTTCACCTTCGAAGAAGGGTCCACTCTCCTTCAACAGGGGGCGCTTCGGCTGGACTGGACCGGTTATGAGATGGACAAACCACGGGTGATCCTGACCGCGATCGGGGCCTATCAGCTGGAGGAGGTATTGAAGGCATCGGCCCGCCTGAAGGAACGGCGGATTCCTCATTCCGTGGTCTATATGATTGAACCCGGGAGATTCCGGCTTCCCCGAAGCGACCGGGAAAAGGCTCATTTGACTCCGGCCCAATTTCTGGCGGAACTCTATCCGAAGGATGTCCCTGCTCGTCTCTTTGTAACGCACACGCGACCGGAGGTTCTGCTGGGAATACTCCATCCTCTTAACACAGGGATCTATCAGACCGGCGCACTCGGGTTTATCAATCAGGGCGGGACCTTGAACGTTCCGGGGATGCTGTTTGTCAATCGATCCACCTGGGCCCACATCCTTCTGGAAGTCACCCGCGTGCTGGGTATGCTCCAGGAGGAACTGCTGACCTCTGAGGAGCTTGCTGCGTTGAGCGGAAAAGCCTCCCCTGAAGAGATGTCAAGAAAGTTTCCCGGCTAAAAAACCAATATCACATGGAGGCATTAATGCGCTGGCACCAAAAAACAGTTGAAGATGTTATTGAAGAACTGAACACGTCTTTAAAGGGTCTATCCTCAGAAGAGGCACAGAAACGACTTCTGGAATACGGCCCGAATGAACTGAAGGAGAAAGAGAAGAGGACCATCTTCATGATGTTCCTTGATCAGTTCAAGGACTTCATGATCCTTGTCCTTATTGCCGCTGCAATCATATCAGGGATTGTTGGAGACGCTGTAGACACGATTGCGATAATCATAATAGTACTGCTTAATGCAGTGATCGGCTTTGTTCAGGAATACCGGGCTGAAAAGGCCATGGCTGCCCTTAAGAAAATGGCTGCTCACACCGCCCTTTTATTAAGAAGCGGTGAGCATACGAATATTCCGGCATCAGAGCTCGTTCCGGGCGATATCGTGTTGCTCGAAGCCGGGAAGGTCGTGCCGGCTGATATGAGACTTACTGAGGCCGTTCAACTAAAAGCTGAAGAGGCTGCGCTTACCGGTGAGTCCGTGCCCGTTGAAAAGCACGCAAAGGCACTGCATGACGGAAAGCTGCCTATCGGCGACAGAAAGAACATAGTCTACAAGGGGACTGCCATATCATACGGCAGAGGCGCCGGCATTGTCGTGGCCACCGGCATGAATACAGAACTGGGAAAGATCGCCACCATGCTTCAGGAGGAGGAAGAGGTCAAAACTCCTCTTCAGAAAAGGCTCACAACGTTCGGAAAAAATCTTGCCTTTGCCGTACTCGCTATCTGCGCCGTGGTCTTTGCCATAGGGGTTTTCAGGGGCGAATCCGCCCTGTTGATGCTCCTGACCGCGATATCCCTGGCAGTTGCAGCAATACCCGAGGCCCTTCCGGCGGTAATAACCATCTCCCTTGCGCTGGGGGCTAAAAAGCTTATAAAGCAGAACGCCCTCATAAGGAAACTCCCTGCGGTAGAAACCCTCGGATCTGTCACATACATCTGTTCAGACAAGACAGGCACCCTCACACTGAACAAGATGACGGTGGAAGAGGTTTATCTGGACAGGAAAATAGTGAGGAGTGAAGAGTTAGGAGTCAGGAGTGAGGAATATAACTCCGTACTCCTGACTCCGCACTCCGAATTTTTTACTGCCTTGGCATTGAGTAACGACGCACAGAAAGACGCGTCCGGAGTTATCATCGGCGACCCTACAGAGACCGCCCTCTATGCCATTGCCAAAGAAAATGGTTTTAACAAGAGTGAATTGGAAAAAGAGCACCCCCGTGTGGCAGAAATCCCCTTTGATTCTGACAGAAAATGCATGACGACGTTCCAAAAAACAGGAATTAGGGAGAAGGGATTAGTGGTTGGTGAAAATATTACTGAGCTCCGATCCCCAACAGCCAATCCCCAACCACTGGTTTCCTTCACCAAGGGAGCGATGGATGTTCTTCTCGAAAAGGCAGACAACATTTTAACCTCTGAAGGGATAAAACCTATTGATCACAACGAAATCATGCAGAAAAACGCAAGGATGGCTGCTGACGGGCTGAGGGTCCTCGGCATTGCCGTGAGGAACTGGGATGCACTGCCCGATGATATATCGCCTGAGAATGTTGAAACAGGACTCACTGTTTTAGGTCTGGTCGGAATAATGGACCCTCCGAGGGAAGAGGCAAAAGAGGCTGTTTCATTGTGTAAGACGGCGGGCATTGTGCCTGTGATGATAACAGGCGATCATCCGATCACGGCAATGGCGATAGCCAGAAGGCTCGGCATTATTGAGGATGGATCAAAGACCGTCATCACCGGCCGGGAACTTGAAAGGCTATCCATGGAGGAGTTTGAAGAAAAAGTTGATCATCTCAGGGTCTATGCGAGAGTAGCGCCTGAGCAGAAACTTAAAATAATCAAAGCCCTTCAGGACAGAGGCCAGTTTGTGGCCATGACAGGAGACGGTGTAAATGACGCCCCTGCATTAAAGAGGGCGGACATCGGCGTTGCCATGGGGATCACCGGGACCGATGTCTCAAAAGAGGCAGCCCACATGATCCTTCTGGACGACAATTTCGCGACCATTGTGAAGGCCGTGAAAGAAGGCAGGAGAATCTTTGACAATATCCGCAAGTTTATCAAATATACCATGACAAGCAATTCGGGCGAAATATGGACCATATTCCTTGCCCCGTTTTTCGGCTTACCGATCCCCCTTCTGCCGATCCATATACTCTGGATCAATCTTGTTACTGACGGCCTGCCGGGACTTGCCCTTGCAGCCGAGCCGGCGGACAAGGGGGTAATGAGCAGGCCGCCAAGACATCCGAAGGAGAATATATTCGCACATGGTCTGGGCACACATATAATATGGGTAGGACTTCTCATGGGATTTGTGTCACTATTTACTCAGGCATGGTCCATCAAGACAGGCCATGCCCACTGGCAGACAATGGTCTTTACTGTTTTGTGTTTGAGCCAGATGGGACATGTGCTTGCAATAAGGTCAGACAGGGAATCCCTCTTCAGCCAGGGGTTGTTTTCGAACAAGCCCCTTCTGGGCGCCTTTGCCTTGACCTTTGTCCTGCAGATGGCAACCATTTACGTGCCGTTTTTAAATCCGATATTCAAGACAGAGCCTTTGACCTTCGCCGAATTGATGTTTACACTGGTTTTAGCATCCGTAGTGTTTATCGCCGTGGAGATCGAAAAGCTGCTGTTGAAAAGACGGAAAATCACTTCTTAATGTTCAATAACGAAATATGGACTGGCATCGGAAGGTAATTAAAGAAGCCTGTCGTTATCTTGAAACAGATCCTGAAACAGAAATGTCCGCTGAAGATGCGGCAAAAAGGCTTTCCAGGTACGGACGGAACAGCCTGACAGAAAGGGTGAGGATAAGCCCTGCTCTTTGTCAAGCATGGTCCTCCGGAACATATCCGCTCAGATAACGGCTCCGAGTTCACGGCCAGGGTTGTTCGCCAATTGCTCAAACGGAATTTAAATCTTTGACCCTGAGGGGAAGGGGAAAGGTAAGGGATATCTATGATATTGGAGACAGGCTTCTGATTGTTGCCACCGACCGAATCTCCGCCTTTGATGTGGTCATGCCCAACCCCATTCCGGATAAGGGGAAAGTCCTAAGCCAACTTTCGAGATTCTGGTTCGATCTTACTGCGGAAATTGTCCCGAACCACATTATCTCCACCCATGTCAAGGGTTTTCCAAAGCCATGGTCCTCATGCAGACATATTAGACCAAAGTAGGTAGACTTAATGTATAAGGCGGTAGAGTTGAAAGGAGCGGGACAGGGATGCGGGAGAAATGGTCCTCCAGTATAGGTTTCATTCTTGCCAGTATAGGCTCTGCGGTAGGCTTGGGTAATATCTGGCGATTCCCTTATATCGTGGGTCTTAACGGAGGTGGAGCATTTCTAATCCCCTACCTCATCGCCGTGTTCCTGTGCGGCCTGCCTCTGATGGTGCTCGAGTTTGCCATGGGGCGGAATTCTAAAAACTCCGTGGTAGCAACCTTAAGCGCCATCAGGAAAAGATTCAGATTCGCAGGCTTCTTTCTTGTTTTTGTAATGGGGATGATATTAAGCTATTATCTGGTCATCACCAGTTGGGTGCTGGCTTATTCCCTCTTTTTCATCTCAGGGGTGACGATTTCTTTTTCTGCGTTCACAGGGTCCTATTATCCCCTCCTATTCTTCTTGATATCAGGGATAATGTCTTTTGTTGTGGTCAGAGTCGGGGTGAAGCGCGGTATTGAAAAACTTTCAAAGTTGCTCGTCCCTGTCTTGTTCGGAATGTTGTGTATACTGGTGGTTTTTTCCCTTTCGTTGCCAGGGGCAATGCGTGGGATAGAATTCTATCTCACTCCCGACTTCTCAAAACTGTTCAATCCCTTTGTTTGGACAGCAGCATTCGGGCAGGCCTTTTTCTCCCTGAGTGTAGGCGTAGGGATTATGCTCACCTATGGCAGCTACATGGGGGAGGAGAGAATCGTTAAAAACGCGGCTATCATTACGGTCGCCGATTTGCTTGTTGCGATTCTGAGTGGACTTGTGATATTTCCCATCGTCTTTTCCTTCGGGCTTGATCCGGCAGCGGGAGTGAAGCTTGCCTTTGTTACCTTGCCTCCAATTTTTCAACAAATGAGTTTTGGGAGTTTTTGGGGCGCTGTGTTCTTTTTACTTCTTTTCCTTGCGGCCCTGACGTCCTCAATCTCTATGTTAGAGGTGCCTGTCGCTGTCCTCATTGATTCCTACGGCTTTAAAAGAAAAAATGCCACGTTGATTGTTTCCTTCATCGTCATCCTGATCGGGTTGCCCTCGGCCTTGAGTTACACCACCCTCCAATTGGAACTGTTTGGAAAGCCCCTTCTTGACCTGAAAGACTTTGCCTTCGGCACGGTCGGCATCATTGTGTCTGGATTGGTATTGAGCATCATCGCAGGATGGTTTGTTGATCCGGGAGTCATATTCAAGGAGATCAAAGGGGGCAGAAAAATACAGAAACTGTTTCTGCTCATCATAAGATATTTCATCCCCTTTGTACTTTTCATTAACCTGGTAGCAAGAGTAATTAAACCAGACTGATACAAACGCAATTATTTCTTTGACATGACGCCCCTTCACCCTGCTGGGAAGCGGGCAGGGTGAGGAGGGACGGAGAAAATGAGTCATCGGAGGTGAGCTTATGATGGAAGGAATGAAGATCTGGCCCGGGAAACCCTTTCCCCTGGGCGCAAATGATGACCGAAAGGGGACAAATTTTTCGATTTTTTCAGAGGTAGCCGAGCGGGTGGAGCTTTGCCTGTTTGATGAAGGCGGCAATCAGACGAGCATCGATCTTCCTGAAGTCACCGCCTTCTACTGGCATGACTCCGGGCACAGAGCTGTGTCGAAGGGAGGATGTCGAGCGGTTTTATGAAAAAATGGTTTCAGAGTCTGAATCATTTCCCATTTGTCAAAAACAGGAGGACAGGAGGCGGCAAACGATGAACAAGGAACGATCGGTAGCCTATTTCTCGATGGAGATAGGGATTGATGAGAGAATGTGCACTTACAGCGGTGGCCTGGGGGTGCTGGCGGGGGACACGATCCGCTCCGCGGCCGATCTCAAGGTGCCAATGGTTGCGGTCACGCTTCTCTACCGCAAGGGGTATTTTCGGCAGAAGCTTCTTGCGGATGGATGGCAGGAGGAAGAACCTGCGGCATGGGCCGTCGAGGAAATGCTTCGGGAGGAGACACCGCGAACCATGGTCTTCGTGGAAGGACGAAACGTTCATCTGCGAGCCTGGCGGTATGATGTCAAGGGAGTGAGCGGTTACATGGTCCCAATCTACTTTCTGGATGCGGACCTCCCCGAAAACTCCGAGTGGGACCGGGGTCTGACTCAATCCCTGTATGGCGGAGATAATCATTACCGGATTTCACAGGAGGTGATTCTGGGCATCGGCGGCGTCAAAATGCTCCGCGCCCTGGGTTATCAGGATATTCGGACCTTCCATATGAACGAAGGACATGCGGCGCTTTTGACCCTGGAACTTCTGGACGAGGCGGCGAAGAGGACGGGAAGGAAATCGGTGACCCAGGAGGACATGGAAGCCGTTCGGAGCCAATGCGTCTTTACGACCCATACCCCCGTCCCGGCCGGGCACGATAAGTTCGCCATCGATCTGGCACGAAGGGTGATCGGAGAACGGGATGATTTCTTTGGACTGGAGGGGGTTCTCTACGATGGAAAAATTCTGAACATGACCTACCTGGCCCTCAACCTGAGCCGTTATATCAACGGGGTTGCCAAAAAACATGGAGAGGTCTCCCGGCTGATGTTCGCTGGCTATTCCATCGAGGCCATCACCAACGGAGTTCATGCGGCCACTTGGATATCGGAGCCGTTCCGGAAACTTTTCGACCGGCATATCCCCATCTGGCGACAGGACAATTTCAGCCTTCGTTATGCCCTGAACATTCCGAAGCAGGAGGTGTGGGATGCCCATATGCAGGCCAAAAAACGGCTGATTGGCTTTGTCAACCGGGAAACCGGCGCCGGGATGGATGAGAACGTCCTAACCATCGGCTTTGCCCGGCGGGCTACGACCTACAAAAGAGCCGACCTTCTGTTTCAGGACCTGGAGCGGCTAAGGAGGATCTCCGCGGAAACCGGCAAAATCCAGGTGATTTATGCCGGTAAGGCGCATCCCCTGGATCAGGGTGGAAAGGAGCTGATCAAGCGCATTTACCGGGCGAAACAAGCCCTCGAGAACGACATCAAGATCGCCTATCTCGAGAATTACAATATGACCCTGGGGGCGATGATCACAGCCGGAGTGGACCTCTGGCTGAACACGCCGGAACCCTCCATGGAGGTCTCCGGAACCAGCGGAATGAAGGCGGCTCTCAACGGCATCCCCAACCTGAGCGTCCTTGACGGTTGGTGGGTCGAAGGTCATATCGAGGGGGTGACGGGATGGGCGATTGGCGATATCGTTCAGGGGAAAGGAGAATATCGGCATCATTCACTGGATGCCCCATCCCTGTATGACAAGCTGGAGAAGGTCATTGTTCCCCTCTTTTATCACGACCGGGAATGGTTCATCGGCTTGATGATTTACTCCATCGCCATCAACGGTTCGTTCTTCAATACACACAGGATGATGCAGGAGTATGTGCTCAACGCCTATTACTCTCGCTGAAAAAACCTTTAAGAAACTTTGGCCTCTTAAAAAAACGATAGATCACCCGTTTCAAATTTTTTGGTTTCGGTGTATGATGGGAGGAATTTTCCAAGGGGGAAAGGAAGGATATCCGTATGGCGCTTCCCAGAATCAATCCGACCAGAACCAGGGCTTGGAAAAGGCTAAAAGAGCATTATCAGGCGATGAGGAACCGGCCCATGGCGGACCTCTTTCGCAGGAATCCCTGCCGGTTCCCAACCTTTTCCGCCCGATTCGAGGAGGTCCTCGTCGATTACTCCAAAAATATCATCAACCGGGAAACGATGCGTTTCCTGATCGCAATGGCCCGGGAGTGCAGGTTGAAAGAGGCGGTGGAGCAGATGTTTTCCGGCGAAAAGATTAACGAAACCGAGAACCGCCCCGTCCTTCATGTGGCGCTGAGGAACCGGTCCAATAAGCCTCTCTTTGTCAATGGCACGGATGTCATGCCTGAAGTCAATGCCGTCCTGAAACAGATGGAACGTTTTTCGGACGATATTCTTTCGGGAAAGTGGAAGGGTTATACGGGAAAACCGATCCGGGATATCGTCAATATCGGGATCGGCGGTTCCGATCTTGGCCCGCTCATGGTGACCGAAGCCCTGCAACCCTACTGGAACCCCCGCCTCCATCCCCATTTTGTGTCAAACGTGGACGGGGCCCATATCGGAGAGACGCTCAAAAAAATCTCGCCGGAAACGACCCTCTTCCTCATCACCTCCAAAACCTTCACAACCCAGGAAACCATGACGAATGCCCGAACAGCAAGGAGATGGTTTCTCGACCTGGTTAAAAAAGAGGCTTCGATTGGGCACCATTTTGTCGCTATCTCCGAAAATGAAGAAGAGGTTATAAAATTTGGGATTCCACCTGAAAACCGGTTCAGGATATGGGATTGGGTTGGCGGGAGGTATTCCCTCTGGTCTTCGGTAGGGGTCTCCATCGCCTGTATGATCGGGTTTGAGAACTTTGCCGATTTCCTGGCCGGGGCCCATGCGATGGACATCCATTTCAGGGAAACGCCCTTTGAAAAAAACATACCCGTCCTCCTTGCCTTAATCGGTATCTGGTATAAATTTTTTTGGCGCGCAGACCGAAGCGATCCTTCCTTACGCTCAAGATCTGTCCCGGCTCCCCGCCTATCTTCAGCAGGCGGATATGGAAAGCAACGGAAAATCGGTCGACCGTGGGGGACGAAAAGTCAATTATCCGACAGGTCCTATCCTCTGGGGAGAACCGGGAACAAACGGCCAGCATGCCTTTTACCAACTGATCCATCAGGGGACGAGATTCATTCCCTGTGATTTCATCGCGGCAGCCACCAGCGCCTATCCTATCGGCGAGCACCATGAGATCCTCCTTTCCAACTTCTTTGCCCAGACCGAAGCGCTGATGAAAGGGAGGACGGAAAGAGAGGCGGCCGAAGAATTGAAGGAGGCGGGGATGGGGCACGAGGAGATCAAAAGATACGCTCCTTACCGGAGGGTCAAAGGGAACCAGCCGACCAACACCATATTGGTTAAGAAAATGACCCCGAGAACACTCGGGAGCCTTATTGCAATGTATGAACATAAGATTTTTGTTCAAGGAGTGATCTGGAACATCTTCAGCTTTGACCAGTGGGGGGTGGAGCTCGGAAAGAAACTCGCCCAGAAGATCCTTCCCGAGTTGAGGCATCCAAAGAAGATTTCCTCCCACGATTCCTCCACGAACGGTTTGATCAACGCCTTTAAAAGGATGAGAATGGATGCGGTTGATCGGAGTCGCCAAAAACAGAAAATTAAAATCATGAAAGGGTCGAGACGATGAAAAGACAAAGGGAATCATTCTGTCTCATTGAAATCGGTAAGGATTTTCATTAAAATGGTATTTTAACTGCCTCTTATTTCATCAAAAAAGAGAAAGAAGGAGGACCGATCATGGCGCCATTTAAAAAGATTCTCTGTCCGACGGATTTAAGCGAACCCTCGTACAAGGCCATTGAAAAGGCGAATGCTTTGGCTGCCCTCTGTTCCGCAGATCTGTTCATTCTTCAAGTCATTCCATCGGTCACGATTCTGCCGGGGGCAACGGTCGATCCCGCCGCCAAAGGATCTGCGCCCCAGGACAGATCCTTTGCTCTTCTGGAAAGGTCGCTGGGAGCCTTAATCGAGGAGAGAATATCCAAAGGTCTGCGCGTGCATCCCATGGTCCTGACAGGAAGCGATGCGGCAGAACGGATCATCCGGTTCGCCGATGAGGAAGGGATAGACCTGATCGTCATTGCCAGCCACGGCCAGTCAGGCTGGAAGCGTCTCCTCTTCGGATCGGTAACTGAAAAGGTTCTGAAGCATGCTTCCTGTTCCGTCCTTCTGATCCAGGCTCCCCACTAACAAAAGACAGAACGATAACGGGATTTCCATTGATCTTTTTAAAAGGATCCGAACATCGATGGTTGATCTTCCGCTGTGGAGTCTCCTTTCTCCTGATCCTGGGGACACCGATCCT
Organism: Deltaproteobacteria bacterium; assembly: GCA_018333535.1. Classification (GTDB taxonomy): domain Bacteria; phylum Desulfobacterota; class BSN033; order BSN033; family UBA1163; genus RBG-16-49-23. The sequence continues at coordinate 18,162 of JAGXTA010000173.1, forward strand.
GATTTTTGGAGCGAAGGCTCAGGCTCAAACGCCGGCAGAAGCCCAGGAATCTCTTCAAATCATCGTCGAAGGACTGGAGGGAGAGGAATTGAAGAATGTTCAGGCCACCCTCGCGCCTCCGCCTGGGTTAGTGAGGGAAGGCAAAGTGGATCAATTATGGCTGGAGCGTTTTCAGGCCCAGACTCCCGATAGAGTTCGACAAGCCTTGGAGCCTTTCGGATACTATCACCCCCGGATCGACATCTCTCTTGAAACTCCCGGCGTGGGGATATACCGGCTTCATGTCAAAGTGGAGCGGGGAGAACCGGTTCGCATCAAATCGTTAAAGGTCCTGGTCCAGGGTCCCGGATTAGCGGAGCGAAGGCTCAGAGAACAACTCAAAGGCTTTCCCCTGAAGCAAGGGGATGTGCTCGATCACCGGAAATATGAAGAGGCCAAAGGAAACCTCAGAACAGAAGCACTCGATCTCGGATATCTCGATGCCGACTTTTCCGCCCATACAATCAGGGTATCCCTAACAGAACATAGCGCCGGGATTGAACTCGTCCTTGAGACCGGCCCCAGGTATTTTTTCGGAGAGGTGCGCATCGAGGGCGCTCCGGAATACCCTGAAGGCTTTTTAAGGAGATATTTGGCCTTCCATTCCGGCGAACCCTTTTCTTCTTCAAAAATCTTTCAAACCCAGATCAATTTTAACAATTCCGACCGCTTCCAGGAGGTCATCATCCTCCCTGGCAAGGAATCTGCCGTAGACTTCAGGGTGCCTGTTCAGATCAAGCTTGCACCTTCGCGTCCAAAACGCTTGCGGTTTGGGATCGGTTATGGGACGGATACGGGGGCAAGGGGAAAGGCAAATTACCAGGACCTGAACTTCAATCATTGGGGGCATGAATGGCATGTTGAACTGAATCTCTCGGAGCGACTTCAGGGGTTGGTGACAAGATATGTCTTGCCCAGCCACTCGGATCTCGGCAGTTTCACCTCTCTTAAGGCAGGGCTTCAGAAAGAGGAGGCAAGGACCTATGATAGCCGGGCCATCTCGTTCGAATTGGAACATACAAGGAGTCTGGGCAGGGGAAGGCTGGGTTCCGGATATTTCCAGGTGCGGAGAGAGGATTTTGAGGTCGGGTTTCAAAAAGGACGATCGCGCCTCGTGATGCCCGGTCTCCGGTTTAACGAAAGGCGTTACGACGATCTGGTGCGTCCCAGGAAAGGATACCGGTATGCGCTCGAGCTGAGGGGGACCGATCAGTTCCTTGGATCGGATACGGGTTTCCTGCAATTTCTGTTCGAGGGAGATTTAATCTTTCCCCTGCCCCTGGAGTTCCTTCTTCTTGCCCGTGGCCAGGGAGGGTTTACTCTCCTGAGCGATCCCCTCCCGGACATCCCCCCCTCCATCCGCTTCTTTGCCGGCGGGGACCGGAGCGTCCGAGGGTATGCCTACCAATCCCTCGGCCCTAGGGATGCAAGCAACAAGGTGATCGGCGGCAAGCATCTCCTCGTGGGAAGCGTGGAGCTTGAACGGAGGATTTCAAAAATCTGGGGGGTGGCCGCCTTTTACGATGCGGGAAATGCTTTTAATCACTTTGGAAAGATCGATGCTCAACAGGGGGTGGGAATCGGCCTCCGGCTTTATACGCCCGTGGGCCCTATTAGGTTGGACCTTGCCCGTCAGGTGGGAGTAAAGGACCCTGATTTTCGCATCCATCTGACCGTAGGTTTTGGATTATGAGACGGTGGTTCATATTCTTCCTTTTCTTATTCCTGATCGTCGCCGGATTCGCTCTGGCTGCCACTTATCTGTTCAACACCACGGAGGGCGCCCGGTGGCTCATGGGTGCCATCTCACACCTCACACCCGTTAAGATCGATGCTGAGAACGTTGCCGGCCAATTACGGAAAGAACTCCGGATGGAGAAAGTTCACATCCGCTGGCCCCAGGGGGAAATGGAAGTCAACTACCTTCAGCTTCGCTGGCAACCCCTTTCTCTGCTCCTGAGAAGATTGGCGGTGAACGATTTGATATTACAGGGACTTCAGATCAAGAATCATCGGCCTGAGAGCAAAACTCCGCTTGATCTGACATGGCCTAAAATCCCCGGCTCCCTTTTCTGGGTCCATGGGGAGATCAGGAACCTCAATGTCAGGAATTTTTCGTATCGGCGTGGGAATCACGATCCTTTCAAGGCGGATAGGTTTGTTGCGAAACTCAAGTGGAACCATGGCATTTTAGTCATGGAAAAGATGAACCTCGAAATCCCTTCCGGAATCGTCAAAGGAAGCTTGGAATTCGGCCTCCTGAGACCCGGCCTTACCCTCGATCTGCATATCTCGCCCTCCGTGCCTCTTCTCGGTTTGGATCGCTTCGGTTTAAGAACACGGCTCCTTCCGGCCCGGGGGCCGGAACAAGTGGCCGGCAATGTATCCATTGAAGGGGCCTCCCGTTCGATAAAACAACTGACGATCGAAAGTGAAATCGGAATCGCTCCCGAAGCCCTCGCCCTCCGAAAATTCCTTCTTTCACGGCCTGGCAGGCAGGGAACGCTAACAGGAGAAGGAAGGGTTGCGTTCACAGGGGATGATCTTCTGATGAACCTGAAGATGAATTTTTCCGATCTCGACATCACACGGGAGTCGGGCCTCCGGACAACCCTTTCCGGAACCCTTCAGGTTGAAGGCAATCCAAATGATTACAGAGGCAATATCAACATCGAAAATGCCAAAGGAGAATGGTATTCCGGAAATCTCTCCGGCCATTTCAGAGGATCGCTCAAGAGGCTCCGGTGGACCCTTCTCGACGGCTCGATACTCGATGGAAATGTACGGGGCCATCTGAACGCAGAATGGGAAGAAGGCCTCTCCCTGAATGGGGCCATTCAGGCTACAAATCTCAATCCGGTGGGTATTGCTCCGGATTGGGATGGAAAGATCAATCTAAATCTCGAAGGCTCATTCCGCTTGCCAAAAGGGAAGTCGCCCGAGGGAAGGCTCAAAGCCCACTTCCCCGAAAGCTATCTCAGGGGTCACCAACTCACGGGCGATATCGATTTGCACCTGGAGAAGTCCCTCCTGCACCTTGTGAGGGCAAATCTCAGGGGGAAAGGATTCGATTTATTCGCAACCGGAGCCATTCCGGAAAGGGTCGACTTCAAGGCGGAGATCAGCGATCTTTCCGGATTGGTCCCGGGGGTAAGGGGGACCCTTCTAAGCAGGGGCTGGTTCGGTTGGCGCAACGGCCTCCTGGCCCTGAGCATCGACAGCCAGGGCAAGGGGCTTTTCATCAAGGGAACGGAGGTGGGCAGGCTGGATCTTTCCGCCCGTTTCGATCGAGGCGAGGACGCCCGGGTTGAACTGAAAGGAGGTTTCCGGAAGGTGGCCTATCAATCCTTGAGGATCGACTCCGCCTCATTGGATGCGGTGGGCCATCTGACCCGGCATAAGATTCTCTTTTCCGTCCGCTTTCCCGAGGGTGACGGGATAGACGGTTCTATGGAAGGTGGATATGCGAAGGAGGCTTGGCAGGGGACAATTGTTCATCTGACGGGAAGGGACAAGAGAGGCTCCCTCAGAATGGAGGCCCCCGCTTCATTGCTTCTCTCATCCCGTCAGGTTGCCCTGAAATCCTTTTCAGTCACCTCCTCACAGGGGGAAAGGGTGGAACTTTCTGCCGATCTCTCCCTGCGCCCTTTACGGGGGATGGTGCAGGCGGAATGGCACCGGTTTGACCTGGCCCGGATCAATCCATGGCTTCGCAATCGCCGCCTTGCGGCGCTGGCGACAGGAGGTTTGAACGTTCAATGGCTGGAAGAAGACCGCATGAAAATGGCAGGCACGGTGAATCTAACAGGAACCCATGCAGGCCCGTCTCTGAAAGTGGATCTCTCGCGGGGGTGGGTCCAATTCGACTGGAATGAAAAGAGGCTCAAGGCCACGGGAGATTTCGAGTTTGAAACGGGCGGGAAGTTTCGCGCAGACCTTTCATCTCCCCAGCCTGCGCGGATGGCTTTTCCAAAACCGGCCCACCTGGATGTCCGCTGGGAGGCGATTGACCTTTCCTTCTTTCGCCCCTGGCTTCCCCAAACCGTCGATTTAGACGGCAGGCTCTCGGGCCGTCTCTCCGGACAGTGGCTGCATGGCCCGCGATTTGATCATACGGGAGAGATCAAGGTTTCTGAAGGAACGTTAAAATGGCAAAATGGGCAGGGGCAAATCGCAACCGATGTGCAAACCCTGGATCTTCACTGGAGGTGGCGTGACGGGGCTTTAAGGGGACGGTTTTCCCTGGGACTGAACCAGCTTGGCAATCTGAAGGGCAGTTTCGATTTTCCTGTGGCGCCGCAACTGCCTGTGGCCGTTCAGCGCAAAGGTCCTGTGCAATTCTCTCTCCGGGGGCAGCTCAGGGAAAGAGGGCTGTTGACAGCTTTTTTCCCGGACTTTCTTCAGGAAAGCCGCGGTCAGGTGGAGCTGGACCTGAGCGCCGAGGGAACATGGGAGAATCCTCGCCTGAAGGGCCTTCTAAAACTGAAAAAGGTGGAGGTTCATCTGCCGGCAGGCAAAGTCCGGCCAAAAACCGCAAAGGACAATCTTTCTGGAGCCCCCCTGAAATTAGAGTTGCCTCAAGGGCTGTTGAAATTCAATTGGGATGAGAAGGAACTGATAATGACAGGGGATTTCGATTTTGTCGATCAGGGCAAAATCCAGGCAAAGATTTCATCGCCTCAATCCGGCCGCATGGCCTTTCCCGAGCAGGGAACGGTCGAGGCCAAATGGCAGGCGATCGATGTTCACCTGTTTAAGCCATGGTTTCCCGATCAGCTTGTTCTCGAAGGCCAATGGGTGGGCCGCCTCTCCGGACAATGGTCCAAGACGAAATTCGACACAACGGGTGAAATGAAGATGATGAAAGGCACGGTCGGTTGGCAGCATAAAGAGGGTCTCCTCCGTGCTTCGGTTCAAACAGCGGACGTAAAATGGGCCTGGCGGGATGAGTGGTTGCGCGGCGAACTCTCGCTTTCACTGGCGGAGTATGGTCATGTCAAAGGCAATTTTCAACTCCCTATCATCGCCCGTTTGCCTGTGGCCGCTCAGCCTGCCGCCCTTATCCGTCTTTCTCTCCAGGGGCAGTTCCGGGAGAAAGGGCTGCTTCCTGCCTTCCTGCCGGGAATGATCCAGGAAAGTCAGGGGCAAGTTTACGTAAACCTCACGGGCGGCGGAACCTGGCAGAATCCCCGTTTCGAAGGCGATCTGAAACTGGAGAAGGCGGGGGGATATCTCCCCACAGCCGGAATTCGCCTGAAAGACCTGGATATCGAGGCCCGATGGATGGGAGATCAGGTTCAGATTACTTCTTTTCGGACTCGTTCCGGCCCCGGCCATATCGAAGGCATGGCCACGGTCTGGTTGGAGAACTGGAAGGTTTCACGCTACCAGGGCAGTCTTAAGGGGGACCGTTTCCAAACCATCTATTTCCCGGAGTTGCAGGTTCAGAGCGCTCCCCATCTTCATTTCGAAGGCTCAATGCAAAAGTTATCCGTGAGGGGTGAGATAAGGTTGCCGGAAGTTTCGATTTTCAGTCCCCAGACAGGAGAAACCATCCGGCCAAGCCCTGATGTCATCGTTATGGACAGGCCCGAAGTCCCTCAAAAAGGCCTGCCCGTCGCAGTAGATATTCAGGTTCGTTTTCTTCTCGGAGAGAAGGCCTTTGTTAAGGCCGAGGGGATCGAGGCACGGTTGGTAGGAACTGTGGGACTTAATATTCAAGATCCCGGGCAGGTCAATGCCGAAGGAGAGATTCGTGTCGCCGAAGGCCATTACAACATCTATGGGCAAAAGCTGGAAATTACCAGGGGCCGTCTCATCTTTGCCAGGGGTCCGGTAGACAACTCCGCTCTGGATGCGGTCGCGGTGCGAAAGATCAGGGAGGTGCAGGCAGGAGTCCTGGTCGCAGGAACCTTGAAATCGCCCGTTGTAAAACTCTATTCACGGCCTTCCATGACGGACACGGATATTCTCTCTTACATCATCCTGGGCCAACCCCTCGGAACCGGCAAGGAGCAGGCTCCCTCGCTCATGCAGGCTGCCGCAGGACTGCTTTCCGCAGGGGAATCGGTGGTGCTGCAGGGTCGGTTGAAAAAACTATTGGGTCTGGATGTACTTGACATACAGACGGGAGGCGATGATCTATCCCGTTCCATGGTCACGGTGGGGAAGTATCTCACTCCCAAACTTTATATCAGTCTGGGCCGCTCTCTCTTCACGGAAGCGACGTTTGTCACCCTGCGTTATACTCTTTCGAAACGTCTTGAAATCGAAACCCACGCGGGAACAGAGAGCGGTGCGAGTATCTACTACAGGATCGAATTCAAATAAGCGAAGGAGTCCATTTTAAATGTTATCTCACTCTTTAGCGGGAAAACCCGCTCCGAAATCAATGCTGGTCAACCTTCCCAGGCTGGTGACAGCGTATTATTCAAGGCGCCCCGATGTGAAAGACCCTGCTCAGAGGGTCTCCTTCGGGACCTCGGGACATCGCGGCTCGTCCTTCAAATTGAGTTTTAATGAGTATCACATCTTGGCGATCGTCCAGGCGATCTGCGACTACAGGAGGGTCAACGGCATTGAGGGTCCTCTCTTTCTTGGAATGGACACCCATGCCCTTTCCGAACCAAGCCATGCCACGGCCATAGAGGTTCTGGCGGCCAACGGTTGCGAAGTCATGTTCGAAAGGAACTTCGGCTACACCCCCACTCCGGTCATTTCGCACGCCATTCTTAGCTACAACCGGAAAAGGAAGAAAGGGCTGGGAGATGGGATCGTCATTACTCCCTCCCACAACCCTCCGGAGGACGGCGGGCTGAAATACAATCCCCCTCACGGAGGGCCGGCCGATACGGAGGTCACCCGCTGGATTGAGGGGAGAGCGAATGAGCTGTTGCAGGGGGATGTGAGAAACATAAAAAGAACCCCCTATGACAAGGCAATCAAGGTTGACACGACGCATCCCTATGACTATATCACCCCGTATGTGGAAGATCTCCAAAATGTCATTGACATGGAAATGATCCGGTCCGCCGGTTTGAAAATTGGGGTCGATCCCATGGGCGGCTCAACGCTACCCTTCTGGGAGCCCATCGCCCGGAGGTACGAATTGGAGATGGAGGTGGTCAATCCCGTGATGGACCCCACCTTCGGTTTTATGACGCTGGATAGGGACGGCCAAATCCGGATGGATTGTTCCTCGCCCCATGCGATGGCCCGCCTCGTCGGGCTCAAGGATCAATACAATATCGCCTTTGGAAACGACCCGGATGGCGACCGGCATGGCATCGTGACGCCAACCGCGGGTTTGATGAATCCCAACCATTATCTTTCCGTCGCCCTCTGGTATCTTTTTCGAAACCGGCCGGATTGGAAAAGCAACGCAGGAATCGGGAAGACGATGGTCACCAGCAGCCTGATCGACCGCCTGGCCCATAGCCTCGGGAAAAAGGTTGATGAGACGCCGGTCGGGTTCAAGTGGTTCGTCAACGGCCTGTTGGAAGGGTCTTACGGATTTGCCGGCGAGGAGAGCGCCGGGGCTTCATTCCTCCGGAAAGACGGAACGGTCTGGACAACGGAAAAAGACGGAATGATTTTAAATCTTCTTGCCGCTGAAATGACCGCCAAAACCGGGCGCGACCCCGGAGAGCTCTATCGAGATCTCATCGAAAAGTTTGAAGAGCCAATTTATGAAAGAATCGACGTGCCCGCAACTCCGGAGCAAAAGGCAGTCCTTACGCACATATCGCCCCATCAAATTAAAACAACAACCCTTGCCGGAGAAACGATCCTGGCCAAGTTGATCAACGCCCCGGGAAATAATGCGCCGATGGGCGGCATCAAGGTGGTGGCGGAAAACGGATGGTTCGCCATCCGGCCCTCGGGGACCGAAGAGGTTTATAAGATTTACACGGAAAGTTTTAAAGGCAGAGAACATCTTTCCCGAATCCAAGCGGAAGTCAGGGACATGCTCGAAGCCCTTTTCCGATCGGCCGGAGTATCAAACCAATAAAATAGGGCTTCACAAAAATAATTTTTAATATTTTCCCTTTCCCCCAATGAGACTGTGTCGTAATTAGCCATTCGCCCTTCGACACGCTCAGGACGAACGGCTAAGCGATTGATTTTTAATATTCTGTAATCCGTTCGTGGTGAGGTTCTCGAACCATGAACGTGATTACGACACAGTCTCATTGGGGGAAAGGAAGTTAGGGAGAGTTAAAAATTGCCCTCCATCACACTGAAAGAGGGAGCCTTCATGAAGGCCTTTAAAGAGAAGGGACGGTATGCAAAAATGATGGAGGGGATCCCTGTGAACGTGATCATGAATGAAGAAACGGCCGTTCTGGGCGCTCTCTCGAATGCCATTGACCTCTTGAATGGTCATGGTCCAGGGAGATGGATAGAAAAGGAGAACAGAAGATGAGAAGCAAAAAGAAGGAGATATTTCCTTCGGCACTGGAGGATGCACGGGCGGCTGAACAGTGCATCCCTTCCCCCCAAACCCTTTCGCCATCCTACCGGTTGGCCTTCAGGGATCACGACTTTTTACTGTTGGATGAGCTTCGCCCTGTCCGTCTTCAACTTGAATTGCTGAAGCCGGAGCTGATCCTGCAAGAACATCAAATTGGAAGCACCATCGTCATCTTCGGAGGGACCCGGATCCCGGAGCCGATAGTTGCCCATGAACAGTTGGCAAGGGCAGAGGCTGCCACGGCTAAAGATCCAACCGATGAATCTCTTGCCCGCAAAGCGAGAATCGCAAACCGGCTCGCCGAAAAATCCAGGTATTATGAAGAAGCGCGTAAACTTGCTTCCCTGATTTCACAGGCCGGTAAACTCCCCGGCAATTCTAAGGAAGTCATTGTGACGGGGGGCGGCCCCGGAATCATGGAGGCGGGAAATCGCGGGGCCCACGATGTGGGAGCTGAAAGCATCGGCCTCAATATCGTTCTCCCCTTTGAGCAAAAACCCAATGAGTATATCACTCCCGAACTCTGTTTTCAGTTTCACTATTTTGCCATTCGGAAGATGCACTTCCTCATGCGGGCCAAGGCCCTGGTCGTCTTCCCCGGCGGGTATGGCACGTTCGATGAACTTTTTGAAACGCTGACGCTGATTCAAACGAAGAAGATCCATCCCATTCCGGTCCTCATTTTCGGAAAGGATTTCTGGGAGCGGGTCATCGACTTCGAGGCCCTCGTCGAGGAGGGAACGGTCTCCCCTGAAGACATCCAACTCTTTCAGTACGTCGAAACCGCAGAGGAGGCCTGGGCGATCATCTCGGAAACATAGCGGATTTCCTGAAACTCCCTTTTGGGGAGCAGGGAGGGAATGAGAATCCGGGTCTGGGGTCTTGCTCCTTTTTATTCAAGGAAGGCGGGCTGAAAAGTATTCCCTCAGTTACGGGGAGATGTTGCCTTAAAAGGGTTGGAAGGTCCTCCCTCCAAAACCTTGAATAGCGGGCATTGAGGTTACCCTCATTGGGCTTCATGCCGTTTGAATCGTGTTCTTTTGAAGCAAGCTTCAGGAGTTTAATGAGTAGAGGTTTCGCTTCAAGGTTTTTCCGGAAGAACCTCCCAACCCTTTTTGTGTTTCCTTGACCGAGGGGTTACGCTGAAAAACACACGGCCATTGTTTTATAAATATATCCCGGTGTATAATTTTAATCTTTGCGTCGATAGAAAAGCACGCATGAAAGGAGTTGAGTCGAGCGAGGACTCAAAATGATCAATCTCCTCTTTGGCCTCGTCGGCGGGGTTGGCCTGTTTCTGCTGGGGATGTCTTTGTTAGCCGACGGACTCAAGTCTTTTGCCGGCGATGCGCTTCGACGGGCGCTGTTGCGGTTCACGGGGAGGCCGGTCAAGGCGTTCGCCTCCGGCGCGTTAGCGACCGCCCTGGTGCAATCCTCCAGCGCAACAACGGTGACGGTGATCGGTTTCGTGAGCGCGGGGTTACTGACCTTCCCCCAGGCGGTCGGGGTTGTGCTCGGGGCAAGTCTCGGCACGACGAGCACGGGATGGTTGGTCTCGGTGCTGGGCCTCAAGGTCAATGTGGGATTCTACGCCTTGCCCCTGGTGGGTATCGGGGCGTTCCTAAAATTGCTGGCGCCGGGACAATGGAAATCTTTCGGCCTGGCGCTGGCCGGGTTCGGCCTGATTTTTATCGGTATCCAGACGCTGCAGTCAGGGATGGAGGGATTTTCGGGTATTTTCCGGTTCCCGGAGTTTACTTTAGCTGGGTTCATCGGAGACGCCGTCTTTGTGTTGTTCGGCCTGGCGTTGACGGTGGTTCTGCAGTCATCAAGCGCAGCCGTGGCTACGACGTTGACGGCGTTGCATACCGGTTCGATCCACTTCGAACAGGCAGCTCTGCTGGTGATCGGCGCGGCCATCGGCACAACGGTGACAGGCGCCCTGGCCGCTATCGGCGCCAGCGTGTCAACCCGGCGGACGGCGCTGGCCCACGTCCTGTTCAATCTGGCAACGGGCCTGATCGCGGTGGGGTTGCTGCCGTTGTTTTTAGGGGGGATCCGGTGGGGACAGGAATTTCTGGGACTGGAACCGGGAGCGGTCAGCCTCGCAGCATTTCACACCTCGTTCATCGCTCTTGGGGTGTTGTTGTTTCTACCGTTTGTGGATCGGTTCTCTCGATGGATTGAGCGACTGCTGCCCGAAAAGGGGCCGACGTTGACGCGTCATCTCGACCCCACGGTACTCAACGTTCCCCCCGTGGCATTGGAGGCAACCCGGCGCGTCTTGAGCGATACGGCGGGCCAGATGTTCCAAATCCTGCACGCCCGTCTCATGGACCGTCCGGTGGACGCATCTGGAACCCGTCGCCTGGAGCTCCAACATGCGCTCAACCAGACGCAGGAATTCTTTTCCAGGATTCCGCCAGGGGCCGAGGGACAACCCTTGTCACAGGCACGCGTGGCTCAGGTTCATGCCATTGAGCACATGATGCGGCTCCAGTCAAGGCTTCAACCGCCGCCCTTTTTAAGACAGAAGGCGGAACATGACCATCTGCACCAAAATGTGACGCTCCTCCGCGAAATTCTGGAGCTGGGGATGTCGGGGTTGCAGGGTTACGCCACGGGGGATTGGTTGAAAAGAATGGAGAAAAGTTCGATAGAGTTGTCGGAGCTTCAGCAGAAAGGGCGTCCCACGGTTCTCCTGCAAACCGCGGGCGGCAGCCGGTCCCCCGCAGCGGCTCTGGATACGCTGGATGCCATGCGATGGCTTGACCGCGCGGGATACCACATCTGGCGCATCTGTAATTATCTGGGCGGAGAAGGGTTGCCCGAGCCCACTCTCGTGGAAGGACAATCCCATCCGGAGGAGTGAGGAGATTTCGGAGGAATGTGTTTATGATCGAGACCACCCCCGGCCTGTTGTTCGTTTTATTCATGCTTCTGGCTTCTTCTGCCTTCTTCTCGGGTTCTGAAACGGCCTTTATGTCCATCAGCAACGGCCTCCTGGCTCTCTTCGGCATCGATGTCTCGAAAAAGAAGAGACCGGCCATGACGGAAGCGGAGATCCTGACCTATATCAAAATGATGCACAGCTCCTCAGTTTCAAACAGAAGCGGTTCCACCAGGCGCTGGTGAGAGACGAAGAGGGAAAGGTGATCGGCCTGGTGACGCTCGAGGATATCCTGGAGGAGCCGGTTGGCGAGATCGAAGATGAACATGACGAATTGGAAAAACCGTAATGACGTTCCAAGAGCCCGGTGGCCGCTGATTCATCCTCTGGGTAAGGGAATGATCCGTCTGATCAATTATCTGGGGGCGGTGTCCATCTTTATGGGGAAGTCCCTTTTCATGATCTTCCAGCCCAGGCAGGTTCCTCTCATCATTGAACAGGTCTATTCCATCGGAGCCCGTTCGGCGCTGATCGTTTTGCTGGTGGGGCTCTTTACCGGCATGGTCCTGGGCCTGCAGCTCTTTCACACCCTGGTGAAATTCGGTTCCGCTGGGGTCCTTGGTTCAGCCGTTGCCCTCTCCCTGGTCCGGGAGCTCGGGCCCGTGTTAACGGCGATCATGGTAACGGCCAGGGCAGGTTCTGCCATGGCCGCGGAGATCGGCAGCCAGAGAATCTCGGAACAGATCGACGCCCTGGTGACGATGCGGATCGATCCCCTTCGGTACCTGGTCAGTCCGAGGATCGCCGCCTCGATCATCAGCTTCCCCCTGTTGACGGCCCTGTTCGACATCATCGGGATCATTGGCGGCTACATCACCGGCGTGATGCTCCTGGGGGTCAATGCAGGGGCCTATTTCTACAGGGTCCGGTCGAGCGTGGAGATGGAGGATATCACGAGTGGCTTCGTCAAGGCGGTGGTGTTCGCCGTAATCGTTTCAACGATCTGCTGTTTCCAGGGATATTTCACCCATATGCAGAAAGACAGCTATGGCGCCAAGGCCGTGGGACTTTCCACGACCTCGGCGGTCGTATTGTCATGCGTTTTGATCCTGGTGGCAGATTATGTCGTCACCTCTCTGCTCATGTAGGCGGATGGATCTATGGGAAAGCCACTGATCGAATTCAAGGGAGTCACCAAGCGTTTTAACAGCCATACCGTCCTCGATCAGGTTGATCTTGAGATCTATGAGGGAGAGGTAGCCACCATCATCGGGAAGAGCGGAGGCGGCAAGAGCGTGCTGCTCAAGCACATTGTCGGGCTCCTCCAACCGGACGAAGGCATGATTCTATTTGGCGGCCAACCGATTTATAAAATGGGCAAGAAGGAGTGGAACCGGTATATCAGCCAGGTGAGTTACATGTTCCAGAACAATGCCCTTTTCGATTCGATGACGGTCTTCGATAACATCGCCTTCCCCCTCCGGCAAACGACCCACCTGGGCCGGAGGGCGATCGAGGAAAAGGTCAGGACAAGATTGGAGCAGATGGAGCTTGGCGACGTGGGGGGAAAATATCCCTCGGAACTCTCCGGAGGCATGCAAAAGCGTGTGGCATTGAGCCGGGCCCTGGTCACGGATCCGAGGATTGTGCTTTTTGATGAACCCACTACCGGCCAGGATATGATCCGGAGAAACGCCATATTAAGCATGATTGCACAATACCAGAGACGATTTGGATTTACCGCGGTACTGATCAGCCATGACGTGCCGGATGTCTTCTTCATCTCGAGCCGCATTCTTGCTCTCGACGAAGGGAAGATTGTCTTTCAGGGAACGCCCGAGGCGTTTGAGACGTTTCAACATCCCTTCCAGGACGAGTTCGTCGATAGCCTCGAGGAATTGCAAGAGCATCTGACGGGAATTTATTCAAAACGGCATTTTAAGGTCCGATATCAGAAGCTTCTCGGCCGGAAGCGGCCCCAGGAAAGGTTCGTCGTGGGACTCTTCGCTCTCGATCATTTCGAAGATCTCTGCGAACACCTCGGGCATACCGCCGGACAGGAAATTCTTGATTCCCTGGGAAAGTACATCAATAAACACTTTGGGGCCGTGGGAGGATTTTCCGCCCGGCAAAGCAGAAGTCAATTTTCAATTGTACTCCCTTTTTCAAACCTCCCGGAAGCTGAGCAGATTCTCAGGGACTTCTCCATGGAGCTTCGGGAGGAGGGGTTGCGCACCATTCAAACAGAAGCCCGCATCCACCGGGAGGCCTGTTTTGAATTCGCCGTCCTTGCCGGGCTTGCCGAGGGGGAATTCGGCGTCAAAGAAATTGATCGCATCCTCGGCCAGGCCCGGAAGAATCAAAGGGAAGTCGCCCGGGTTCATTGTGGAAAACGGAGGTAGAGCGGAATGAAAAAATATCATTATGAAACCGTCGCCGGCATTTTTGTGCTGGTCGGGTTGTTGTGCGTAGGGTACCTGGTGGTTCAACTGGGAGACGTTCGAATCTTCGGCAAGGATTCCTACACCCTCTCCGCCCGCTTTACTTCGGTTTCGGGTTTAAGGGTGGGCAATCCCGTGGAGATGCTCGGGATAGAGATCGGACAGGTGGAAAGCCTGGAGATCGATCAGAAAAACCAGGTGGCCGTCGTGACATTGAGAATCAAGAAGGGGATCAATCTCTACGACGATGCAATGGCCTCCATCAAAACCGCAGGCTTGATCGGCGATCGATACATCGGCATCGATCCGGGAGGGGGAGGGGAAATCCTGAAGCCTGGGGAGAGCATCACGGAGACCGAATCGCCGGTGGATATCGAAGAATTGGTCAAAAAATACGCTTTTGGCGAGGTGAAAAAATGAGGAGGCGATGGAGGAAATTCGGAGTCCTTCTATTTGCACTGATGACCGTTTCTGCTTCAGCAATGGCGGGAGAAGCCCTCCGGGCCATTGAAGCGCACGTCAACAGAGTCCTCGAAGTGGTTGACAATCCGGCTTTAAAAGACAAGGCAGTCAAAGAAGAGAAAGTTCAATCGATCGTCGACGAAATCTTTAACTACGCCGAGCTTTCGAAGAGGGCCCTTGCAATCCATTGGCAATCCTTCAGCCCTGAACAACAGAAGGAGTTCACGCACCTCTTCGGTAAACTGCTCAGGCAAGTGTACATGGACCGAATTCTTGCACATACGAATGAGAAGGTCGTTTTCGGCAAAGAAACCAGGCTTTCTGAAAACAGAATCGAGGTTGAAAGCGAGATCCTGATGCCGACGAAATCGATCCCTGTCCGGTACAGGATGATTCTTCAAAAAGGCCAGTGGAAGATCTACGATGTCGTGGTTGAAGGAGTCAGCCTGGTCCAGAATTACCGGAGCCAGTTCAGGGGGATTCTATCAAAAGAGACACCCGAGGGACTGTTAAGGATTCTCCGGCAAAAAGTTGCCTGAAAGATATTGATTCACAGATTAACATGAAGATCCTATTCAAAAGTTTCGTTGATTACTTCAGGGATGACGGGCCGATGCTTGCCGGGGCGATTTCTTGTTTTTTCATGCTGGCTTTTATCCCGTTCTTTATCTTCATCGTTTCCATCTTCGGATACGTCCTCGGGCATAACAGCGACTTTTACCATTTTTTTATGTCCCGGGTAGTCGGCCTCTTCCCGCAGGTCACCCATCAGATCACGAGAGAACTGCGATCGATCGTTCTTTACAGGGAGATTGGCATCGTCACCTTGTTGATCTACGGTCTCTTTTCCTATCAGCTTTATGTCTCTCTTGAGACGGCCGTCCACCAAATCTTCAAGGTCAAAATAAAGAGATCGCTGATCTTCTCGGTCCTGCTGGCTCTTCTGACCGTCACATTGCTGGTCACCTTCACCATTCTCTCCTTTGGAGCCATGGGGATCCTTTCCCTGCTGGAGGAACTTCGCATATACTTCCCGGGACTGAAAATAGGAGTGGCAGCCGCTTTTCTTTCCCGGTTCGTCCTCTCCCCTTTTCTCGTATTTGTATTCACGACAGCGCTCTACCTGCTTTTGCCCCGGAAGAAGGTTCGGTTTCCCCATGCCCTCTGGGGCGGTGTTTTTACGGCCGTCTTTCTTGAAGCGGCCAAGCACGTGTTCACTTTTTATATGGCGGTCAAAATTTCTCAGCTCGGAACCGTCTATGGGTCTCTAACGGCGATCATCACATTCCTGATGTGGCTTTTCTATTCCTCCAGCATCTTTCTGATCGGAGCGGAATTGGTTCGTCATCTCGGGAATACAAAAGGAAAGTGAGCTTATTCCTCTGTTCCAGATTCAGGGGGCCATCTTAACCCATGGAACCTGATTTTAAAGGCTCGGAAATCAAAGAACTGATCAAGGAGCAAAAATGGCATGACCTGAGACAGGTCCTTCGGGAATGGCCTGCTCCGGACATTGCCGAGCGATTGCCCGATCTCGAAAAAAAGGAACGCGTCTTTGTTTTCCGCCTCTTACCACGCCCCTTATCGTCGGAAGTCTTTTCTTACCTCGAATCGAAACAGCAGGATGAATTGCTGAGAGATATGACCGACGAAGAAATGCGTCTGCTTCTGTCCAATTTAAGCCCGGATGATCGCACGCAATTTTTAGAGGAACTGCCCGGCCAGGCGACCCAGAGATTGCTCAATCTCCTGAGTTTCGAAGATCGAAGGAAAACCCTTCAGCTACTTGGTTATCCGGAGGAGAGCGTGGGGAGGCTCATGACGCCGGATTATGTGGCGATTCGCCCGGAGTGGACCGTTGAACAGGCCTTGGGACACATCCGAAATAAGGGGAAAGACAGCGAAACGATCAACGTCATCTATGTCGTCGATCCATCGTGGAAGCTGATCGATGGTCTTGAACTTCGCCGCTTTATCATTGCCCAGCCGTCGCAAACGGTCGAGCAGATCATGGACCACACCTTTGTCAGCATTTCGGCGTTCGAGGACCGCGAAAAGGCCGTCCAGATGATCCAGCACTACGACCTCGATGCCCTGCCGGTCGTCGATTCGGACGGCATCCTGCTGGGCATCGTCACCGTCGATGATGTCATGGACGTGGCTGAAGAAGAGGTTACGGAGGATTTTCAGAAAGCAGCAGCGGTTATGCCTCTCAAGATGGGCTATCGGGATTCGAGTATCTGGCTCCTTTATCGAAGAAGGATCGTATGGCTGGGCGGATTGGTGTTGGTGAATCTTGTCTCGGCAGGAGTTCTCGCCGCCCATGAGGAATTATTGATTTCTTCCATTGCCCTGGCCTTCTTTATCCCGCTACTCATCGCCACGGGGGGAAATGCAGGAGCCCAATCAGCCACTCTGATGGTCCGGGCGATCGCCACGGGCGAACTCCATCTGGGCGAATGGTCCTGGGCCATTAGCAGAGAGATAGGCGTCGGCGCTCTCTTGGGGATGACCATAGGGTTGGCCACCTGGGGATTGGGCTTGTTCAAAGGAGGGGGCGAGATCGGGATCGTTGTGGGACTGACGATGATCGCGGTGGTAATCGCTTCAAACTTAATCGGTGTCGTCCTTCCCTTCCTGCTGACCAGGCTTCGGTTAGACCCTGCTGTGGCCAGCAGTCCTCTGATTACCTCTGTTGCCGATGTGGTCGGTTTGATCATCTATTTTTCTATCGCCACCCGGATTCTGGGGGCTTGGAGGTGAGACAAGTATGGCGGTGAACCGATTTTATTTATTGACGCTAATCGTTTTCGTCTTTCTTCTCGGCTATCTCAACTACCAGATATGGAAGCCGTTTCTGATTCCGATCGCCTGGGCGATTGTCCTGTCCATTCTCTTTTACCCCCTTTACGCCTTTATTCTCAAACTGATCCGCCAGAGGGCGCTCTCATCCGCTCTCATCCTCGGCTTGATCCTGATCCTCATCATCGGTCCCTTTTCTTATCTTACCTTCATGCTGATCATGGAGCTAAGAGATTTTTCCGAGTATATGGCGGGCGGGAAGCTGGAGACCGTCAAAAATCTGCTCCAACATCCCAGCGTGCTGCCTGTTATTGAGAAGGCAACTTCCTTGTTGAACCTTTCCCCGTCCGAATTGGACAAGACCATTGCCGAAAATCTTTCCAGGTTCGGAAAGGACCTGGCGACCTATCTGACGAAAGGAGTGCGCGAAATCCTGACCGTCACCTTCAATTTCTTCATCATGGCATTTTCGATTTTCTTCTTCCTCAAAGACGGGCCCATCATTTTCAATAGGGCAAAAGATTTCTTGCCCTTTTCGGAGCAGCAGAAGGGAAGACTGGAGAAGCAGATCCGGGACATGATCATCACAACGATCTTTGGAGGGGTGATCGTCGCCATCGTTCAGGGGACACTGGGTGGCATCGCCTTTTCCATCGTGGGCATCCCCTCTCCCATCTTGTGGGGAGGCGTAATGGCCATTGCCTCATTTTTACCCCTGATCGGCCCGTTTATCATCTGGGGGCCTGCGGCCGTCTTTCTTATTGTGGAGGGGGCGATCCTGAAGGGGGTGGCCTTGATCCTGATGGGAGCTCTGGGGATCAGCATGATCGATAATCTCTTGAGACCTTACATCATCGGTAACCGGACGCGAATGCCCTTTCTGGCCATTTTCTTTAGTGTCCTGGGAGGGATCAAATTATTCGGATTGATCGGGTTCATTTTGGGGCCTCTGGTCCTGGCTATTTTTATCTCGGTGATCGAGATCTTCAGAAGCATCGAAGAATTAAAGCCTACCTAAGAAAGGAGAGAGAAACCATGAACAGTTCATCATTGAAAGGCGCATGGAAAATTGGCACCATCATGGGAATACCCATACGAATCCATTTTTCTTGGCTGATCGTCTTCGGCCTCCTCACCTGGCTGTTATCCTCCCGCTACTTTCCACAGGTGACACCTGACCTCCCCTTCGTTTCTTACTGGATCAGCGGTGTTCTGGCGGCATTGCTCCTCTTTGCCTCTGTGGCATTTCATGAGCTCGCCCATTCCTACGTGGCCCAGAAATACAAGCTCACGATCGAGAGTATCACGCTATTCATTTTCGGAGGGGTGGCTCAACTGAAGGGAGACCCCCCTCATCCCAGAGCAGAATTCTGGATTGCGATTGCCGGACCACTCTCCAGCTTTTTTCTGTCCGGCCTTTTCTTCTTCCTGACGATGAATATGGCGGGAGGGGCCAGGGCCCTCTTCGCCTATCTTGCACAGATCAATCTTATTATCGGCGTGTTCAATCTCATCCCCGGCTTTCCGATGGATGGAGGGAGGGTATTGAGGTCAGCCATCTGGGGGAAGAAGAAGGACTATTTTTATGCCACCCAGAAGGCATCCAGTATCGGAAAGGGGATTGCCCTGTTTTTTATCTTCTTCGGACTGTTCTCGATTTTCACCGGTGGTCCGGGAGGATTGTGGCTGATGTTCATCGGGTGGTTTCTCTATAGCGCAGCACAGGCAAGTTATCAACAATCCACGCTTCAGGAGATCCTTTCGGGCATTAAGGTCAAAGATATCGTGGTGAGGGAGATGCAAACAATCGATCCATCGATTTCTCTCGATAAGGCGGTGGACGAGTATTTTCTCAGATATGGATATGGTGGCTTCCCTGTAATCGACGACGGCAAATTTCTCGGCATCCTCACACTGAAGGAAGTTAAAGATGTTCCGAGAGAGAATTGGGGAAAGGTGAAGGTTTCGGAGATATCCATACCTCATGAGAAAAGGTGGGAAGTCTCTTCAGATGTTGATGTCATGAAGGCTCTTGAATTGATGATCAAAGAGGATAAAGGGCGTATTGTGGTCACTGAGAAGGAAAGGATCATAGGGTTAATCACGCGAAATGGGATTGCCCAATATGTACAGATCAAAGGGAAATAGTTCCATTCATAACCCATTCCCAGAAAGAGAATGGTCAGGAGAAGGACATCATGAAATTACTTGAAAAGATCTTAGTGGCAATGGATTTTTCACAACCTTCCAGAGATGCGCTTCGAATGGCGATCCTTTTGGCGAAAGCATTCCACTCGGAAATAATCCTGATTCACGTCATCCCTGAAATTACGGGCCTAAAGATCGACAGGGGCAAAGTGAGGAGAATCGAAACGCAAAAATTGAGAGAAATAGAGATGGATTTGAAAGCGAAGGGAATTACTTCCGTTGAGACTATAGTCCGCTTCGGGACCCCATTTGAACGGATCATTGTCGGAACATTTACCCAGCCCGTGACTCCCTTTCGATCGATCCACCCCACAGGCTTCTGCAAGCTCACCAGATCCGGATATCCGATCCCCAGGGAATCGGGGGCTGATCTGATCCTCTTCCTTCTTGGTGACAGATTATTGAGGATGACCAGGAAATGACTGGGGGTACGGTGGGTCGGACCAAGGTAACCATTTGATATTGTGAATGAACCGGCAATTAAGGATGCGTTTTTTTGCCTTAGAACTGCATTTTTGAACCTGAAATTATACTTTTAAGGAGTTAAGCTTGGCGAGAGCTAATCGACACTACCTTCCCGGATACGTATGGCACATCACCCATCGGTGCCACAAGAGGGAATTCCTGTTGAAATTTGCCCGAGATCAGCGTCGATGGTTACAGTGGCTCTTTGAGGCAAGAAAGCGTCTCGGGACCTCCATCCTGAACTACGGCATGACCTCAAACCATCTTCACCTTGTCATAAGGGATGGTAAAGGGGAGGAGGTCATACCCCAAACCATGCAATTGATCGCGGGCAGGACAGGCCAGGAATATCAGAGAAAAAGTCGCAAAGGAGCCTTCTGGGAAGATCGTTATCATGCTACCGGCGTGGAGGCGGATTCCCATTTAATCCAATGTCTGGTTTATGTGGATTTGAACATGGTTCGTGCGGGTGTTGTGAATCATCCTTCGGATTGGCCCTTCTGTGGGTATAACGAAATCCAAAATCCACGTCAGAGGTATTCTATAATTGACTACGAGGGCTTAATGGATTTATTGAACACAAAGAGTATGGATGAATTGAGGAAGAACTACAGAGGCTTTGTAGAAGAAGCTTTGCAGATGCAGGGCCGAGAACGTGAGTCACGGTGGACTGAGGGCATTGCTGTTGGGTGCGAAGCCTTCGTGAGAGATACCAAGGAAAGACTTGGGATCAAGGCAGTGGGTCGGCAGGTAGTAGGGGATAATGGATCTTACGAGTTACGAGAGCCGGAGGTTTCTTACGAGACTAATTTCGGCCCTGAAAATGACGGTCTAAGGCAAGAAAACGCCTTCTATTGGGACAAATCTATTTAAAATTCAATCAGTTGGCTTGGTCCGACCCCAAAGCACCAAAGCACAATCATGAAGGTTATTCTAGGCGTACAGAGGGCCTCCGGCGAAACCGATGTGGGCTAACGGGAGACGATATTCGTTTACCTTTGCTCGGAATCGTAGTAAAATACCCTTGGACATACATCTACAAAGGGATCGTTCTTGCGTCGTTGCGCCGGAAGAATTAAGCGCTCAGTCGTTGTTAGGGGGTGTACACAATGATCGTCAGATTGACGCTGGGGGAGATGGAACGGGCATACCTTGTTCTGCGGGGCGGGTCCGTGCTCGACTGGCGCCGTCTAAACGTAGCCTCGCGCGCCGAGTGTGAGACAATCCTGCGTGTGAACGGGTTTGATCCGCGGGATGCGGATGACCGGGTGCGCTTGAACGAGATACGCTTGTCAGCGATCAATTATCTTGAGAGAACTTTCGAATTCGCCTTCGCTTCGGAGATACGTAACGCCGAATCCGTAACCGATCTGATGCTCATGGCCGCCGGGAGCGACGTGGTTCTCAGGCGGCAGGCATGTGCCGTGCTCAAGGTCATGCTGGTGGTCCACCATATCGAGGCCAGGGAACTCAAGTCCCGGCTGAACATCTCGGATCATGCACTCTTCCATCTGCTTGAAGATAAGGCCGCGCGCGTCATCAGTGAGATGCAGGACCAGGGATATCCGATCATTGACTTCCAGAGCAGCCGCAAGACGCATGACTCCATCATTACCAAATTGCTGAGCAAACGGCACGGCAACCGGGCGATGCTTTATGACATGCTGCGCTTTCGTATCGTCACGGCCACCATGGAAGAGATTGTGCCGGTCGTCGCATATCTCAGTCAGCACCTGTTTCCGTTTCACTACACCGTGCCAGGTGAAAGCCGCAACTCGCTCTTCAATTTACGGGACTATATCCGCCGCCATCCACGCATATCCAAAATTATACCGGAGTTCCAGGTGGACCTGCTGTATGAGAACGAGATGCATGCCACGTCCAATCCGGACACGAGCGACACCTTCAAGACCATCAACTTCATCGTCGGTCTTCCCTTGCGGCTGGAAGACCGACAGTTGGATATCTGGGCGCCTGGCCTCAAGCTCCCTTCACGGGTCGTGCATGTCCTGGCCGAATTCCAGGTTGTGGATCAGGTTTCCTACCGCGGCAATGAACGGGGTGATGCGAGTCATAAACGGTATAAGAGCCGCCAGCTAACCAAGGTGCGGCAGCGGCTGCTCGGGGCGTGATGTCCTGGGACGGAAAGGAGCGCTTGTGGCAGGCAGATTGGTCCGGAGGGCGCCGTCATCATAGCCCCGGATGTTTCACAACGGATTGCCAATCGCGGCAGCGACGATCTGATATTTCTGGCCGTCTGTACCCCGCGATTTACGGAAGCATGTTATGAAGACGTGGAGTCGGATTAGAAAAGGACCCTGGGGTAGAAGACGATGAGGGATGAAAAAACAGCAGCGAGCGCCGCGTCGCGGATACACAAGTGGATGGTAAGAATCCTCCTGGTCATCATGGCCATTGAATGGGTTCTGCTTATTGTCGAAGAGCAATGGCTGTCCGCTTTTATGGTTTTTCTGACCATCGCGATCGTCATTTCTCCAGAAATTCTGAGGAAAAGGTTCGATGTGACGATTCCCACGGAGTTTCAGATCCTCACCATCATCTTCGTGTTTGCCGCCCTCTTTCTCGGAGAGGTGCGGGGCTTCTATGCGCGTTTCTGGTGGTGGGATATTGTGCTGCATATAAGTTCCGGGCTCCTGCTGGGTATTGTCGGTTTCCTTCTCGTCTTTGTCCTCAATGAACATCAGCGGATCGATTTCCACATGCATCCGCGTTTCGTGGCGCTGTTTGCCTTTGTCTTTGCCGTGGCGGTCGGTGCGCTTTGGGAGATCTTCGAGTTCGGCATGGACCAGATATTTGGGACCAACATGCAGAAGCCCATGCTTGGAGATCCTTCCGGTCTGACGGACACGATGTGGGATTTGATTGTCGATACTCTGGGCGCTTTTGCCATCAGCACGTTCGGCTGGTGGTATATGAAGAAAGGGCAGCGTTCTTTTGTCGAAAACTGGATTCACAAATTTATCGATAAGAACCGAAGATTGTTCTCTCCGAAGAAACTGTTCCGTAGATGAAGAGCGACCTTGACAATACCTTTCTACGCTGAGGATGTACGAAGAGATGGGAATGAATTTGCAGATTGCGTTGAATGCTATAGATGGCCTGGCGCTGTTCCTGCTTGCGATACTCATGATGACCGAGGAGCTGAAGGTTTTTGCCGTCGGCGGGCATCCCCAACTTTCGGGCGCAAACTTTGCAGTGCCGGCATGCGGGTCGGCCAGCGCCCCGGGGAGAGCAGATCTTGATCTCTTTTGACGCGACACGAACGATTTATAGCCCTGAGCCTGATTTCACCAGGCCCCTCTTTGAACTGCCCCGTGGGGTGCGCGATCGCATGCTTCAAAGGCTGAGACTTCTCTATCCTGATCCGGTTACCCAATCCGCCCTGCCCGAGATTGAACGCATTCTGCAGGTTTTCTGCGCCCATAAACCGCTCGATCTTATTGACCGAGAGCGCGAGTTCAATTCTGCGGATCGGTTCACGGAACGGGATGTGATTCTTATCACCTATGGCGATCTGCTGTACAAGAGACACCAGTCCCCACTGAAGACCCTTGGAGATTTCTGCGACAGGTATCTCAGAGGGACGATCAATACCATCCACATCCTCCCCTTCTTTCCCTCCTCGTCGGACCGTGGCTTCTCGATCATCGACTTTGAGACCGTCGATCCTCTGCTCGGATCGTGGCACGATATTGAAGGGCTGGAAGCCCGTTACCATCTGATGTTCGATGGCGTCATCAACCACGTCTCATCCAAAAGTCGCTGGTTCATTGAATTTCTGGCAGGCAACCCGGAGTATGAAGATTTCTTCATCTGGTTCGCCGATGAGGACGAACTCACGCCCGCGCAGCGTCGCATGATCTTTCGCCCAAGAACCACACCCATCCTCACCCGGTATGAAACCCTCAAAGGACCGCGCTATGTGTGGACGACCTTTTCGCCCGACCAAATAGACCTCAACTACCGGAATCCCAAGGTTCTTCTGAGGGTCATTGAAATCCTTCTTTTCTATGTCCGCCAGGGAGCAGACATCCTCCGTCTCGATGCCGTCACTTATCTCTGGCACCAGCCTGGAACACGGTGTGTACACCTTGAGCAGACCCACGAAATCATCAAGCTGGTGCGGGACATTGTCTCGGTCGCCGCGCCCCATGTGGCGCTCATTACGGAGACCAATGTGCCCCACGAAGAAAACATCGCTTACTTTGGAAACGGCAGGGATGAGGCGCACATGGTCTACAACTTTACTCTGCCGCCGCTCGTACTCCATGCCTTTTCCACTGGGGACACGAGGGTCCTCTCCAAGTGGGCTGCCTCCATGACCTCACCGTCCGAAACCGCAACCTTTTTCAATTTTCTCGACTCCCACGATGGAATTGGACTTTTGGGGGCCAAAAATATTCTTTCTCATGAGGATATTGATCGGATCTGTCGGGGGGTAGAGGATCACGGAGGGTATATTTCCTATAAGACCTCGGAGGACGGCACGGAGGTTCCTTATGAGCTCAACATCACCTGGTACAGCGCCCTGAACAAGAAACAGGACGGCGATTCGCTCAAGATTCAGATCAAACGGTTTCTCGCCTCCCGGGCCATTGCTCTGGTTTTTCAGGGGGTCCCGGGGATCTATCTCCACAGCCTCTTCGGCACGCACAATGACCATGTAGCGGTCGAGGCGATCCGTGAAAACCGTGTGATCAATCGGGCGATTGTCGATTTCCGCTCCATCATGAGATCCATGTCCCATCCCAAGAGCAAGAAATACAGGATCAACAAAGAGCTTGGAAGAATGATCCAAGTGCGGGGAAATCATCGGGCTTTTCACCCCAACGGCTCTCAAAAGATTCTCTCCCTGTCACCGGCAGTGTTCGCAGTGACGAGAACATCCCCTGAAGGGGACCGGCTTGTTCTGACTCTCACCAATGTGACCAAATTTAAGCGTAGAGTTGAGATACCGCTCAAAGAGGTGAAAGGGTACAAAGGGCACTGGAAGGATCTCTTGAGTGGAAGGGAGTTTGGTCCTAAAAAGGAGAGCCTCTCGATCACCCTCCAACCCTACGACGTGCTATGGCTGGTCCCAATGATATAGGCAGCATCTGGTAAGATTTTTTTCTTTCTCATTCAAAAAGGTAGGTCAGGAGTTTTGACCAGGGCTTCTGAGACGAGCGTCACAAGTCCCCACATGGCATCCGCCGACAGATGACTCTCGATGGAGCGGTCAAAGAGCACGGAAATCTGGGGCTCAAACTCGTCATTCCCCTCCCACAGGAGATATTACAGAGGAACCTTGGAAAACGAGCTGATTCTTGCGCCTCAAAGAGTGATTGATCTATGAATCCAAGGACGGCAAAGAGGAAAAGGTCTTTGATGCCCTCGGTTGGTTTTCGGCCATGACATCGCATGTCTCAAACAAGGGGGGCAAATGGTCCGCTATTATGGCCACTATAGCAATGCCTCCCGTAGTAGCCATCGGCCCTCGATACACGCTGGTTCACCTGTACTCCGTGCCACTGCGGGGGAGTTTCTTGACGGACGTGCTGAGAGAAGGGCTGAACGGTTTGGAATACAACAAAAGGGGTGTCATGCCCAGCGGCCATACTCAAATTGCCCTAATGGTCCTATACCTTGCATACCGCTATCAAAAAGTTCTTTTTTATTCCTTTCTATTTCTCATCGTTGCCCTTATTGTTTCGACGGTCTCATTCTGCGGTTCACGGCCTACACATTCCTGGTATTGGCTTTCATGGCTTCGCTTCGCATTATTGTGGGAAAGGGCGACATTGTTATCTTTAAGGAGAACGGTCCGATTGAAAATATCCAGTTCGCCTTAATTGTAGGAACGGCTGTTCTCTTTTGTGCTGGCGCTGTTAAAATCGCGGAGTGTCGCGAGATCTCTCTTATCTTGGCCCTTTTTGCTGGATGTGCAGCAGTCCGCGAATTGGATTCGGTATTGAACAATCTAATTCCGGGAATGGGCTGGAAGCTGCGGGCGATTTTATTTGGTGTGTGCGGAGTCACTTTTGGATGGCGACGACGCCACCGCCTCCCAGGCCAGATCGCACTGTTTCTATGTTCTCGTTCGTTTTCTCTTCTATGGTGTGCATCCCTTGTAGTCGTTCCGTTTTCTCAGCTGCTGGGACACGGAGCCTTCCTCAAGCAAATATTGGGAGACGACTACAACCGATATTACAAGCGTGTTATTGGAGAAACCAGTGAACTGATAGGTTATTTCTTACTCTTTTTAGGCAGTGTCGAGTTCCTATTGGAGCGCAACAGGCAGCTAAGTTCTTCCGGTTTGAAAAACGACTGCAATGATAAATAACGAGTCACTTCACGTGGTGACTGATAACCAGCGGCTTATTTCAACCACTACTCTCTCTTTCAATCGGAAATGAACAATCCTTGGTTTAGGTTACCCTCCGTACTTTGTAGATAAGTTGCAGGAAGGGTTATCTTGACACTGTCCGTCAACTCAAATGCTGTCAGGACATATAAGTCCTGCGTAGTTTGTCATGCCGGGCTTGACTTAGCCTGCCCCGTGCTTGACACGGGGGAATCCAGTGTTTTCATGGATTCCTGCTTTCGCAGGAATGACTTCCTTTTAGATGGGTATTTTCCTGTGTATGAATCAAATGGCGGGGGCGAATAGATCCGAGATCTCCGTTTGCAGACGGGAAAACATCACGGTTGGGTGATCTGGTCATCCCGCTTGCGCATCCCAAGCTCTCCACGGATTTCTTGGATCTCTTTCTGAATCCGATTGCCGTCCGCGCCAACCTCCCGTAGAAGCAGAATGGCCAAACCTATTGCGGTTTCCGCTTCCTCAATGCAAATGTCTGTAGCCCCCATTTCCCCTAACCAGGCTCGTTCCTGGAGGTATCGGGCTCGGGTAAAGACATGTAGCTCAGGGTTTAATTCCCTGGCTGTCACGATCACCGCCGTACGTGTAAGGATGTCGGGAATTGTGACCCAAAGGTAGTTCGCTTTCTGTATTCCCGCTGCTTTCAAGATGTCGCGCCGGCTGGCATCGCCGTAAATGGCAGCCTGCCCTGACTCTATCAGATTTCGAATCGTGTCGACATTCAGATCAATGATCACCAGGGAAATATCAAAATCCTTAAGGATCCGGGATGCGGTCTGTCCCACGGGGCCATAACCTACGATCACGGCTCTCGTCTTGACTCCAGACTGCTGGCCAGGTTCGGACAATCGGAACCGTTCCTCTTTATTTAACATCACCCCTTCATCGTTTGACCTCTGGCTGAGAATGCGCCAGATTCGTTCTTTACTGCGGAGCCACTCTTCAAGGGGAGTGATGGCACGGAATAAAAGGGGGTTCGCGGCAATTGAGATCAGTGCGCAGGCAACCAGAAGGCTTTGTCCATCTGCCGATAGGAGGCCGAGTCCCATCGCTTCATTCGCCAGCAGAAAGGAAAACTCGCCGATTTGAGCCAGTGCTAAGGCGACAGTGATCGCAGTCCGCACCGAGTAACGAAGGAACCAGATGATAAGGAACGCCGTTAGAGGCTTTGCAAGAATGACTATTCCGAGAAGTCCCAAGAGGAACCGGGGTTCCTTGATAATGGCTTGCGGGTCGAAGAGCATCCCTACAGACACAAAGAAAAGGACGGCGAAGGCGTCCCTCATCGGAAGAGCATCAGCAGCCGCTTGATGGCTTACTTCCGTTTGCCCGACGACAATGCCCGCGAGAAATGCACCCAATGCCATTGACACACCGAATAAAGCCGCCGATCCTGTTGCGATCGCCAGTGCTAAACTGAGGATAGTAAGCGTGAAGAGCTCTCGCGACCGGGTGCGCACCACAAGATTCAAAAGCCACGGAATTGCTTTTCGCCCGATAATTACGACAAGGAGGGTCAATCCGGCAAATTTTGCCATCGCCCAAGCCAATGTCATGAGCAGGCCTTCTCCACCTCCCTCGGATTGCCCCCAAATACTGGCCAGACCAGGCAGGGCCACTAAGACAAAGACCGTGAAAATGTCCTCCAGGATAAGCCATCCGATTGCAATATGGCCTTGGTTGGTCTGAAGCAGGTCGTTGTCAGCGAGGACACGAATTAGGACAACTGTGCTGGCCACGGATATGGCAATCCCGAGCACAATGCCTGCTCCCGCACCCATACCAAATGAGATCGCAACAATTGTGCCCAATGCCGAAGCCACCAGGATCTGGCCAACGCATCCTGGTATTGCGATTCTCCTAACGCCAAGTAGGTCATTGAAATTAAAATGTAGTCCAACCCCGAACATTAAGAGAATAACGCCAACCTCTGCAAAGTCATGGGCCATTTTGGGGTCGGCGACAAAACCGGGAGTGCGGGGCCAAGAGCAATTCCCGCCAGCAAATATCCGATGATCGGTGAGAGGCGAAGTCGCTGAGCAACAAGGCCCAGCGCAAGGGCCAGAACCAAACTCACCGATAAATTGACGAGAAATCCTAATCCGTCTTGCATCTATTCCCCACGGTAAAATGGTATAAACTCATTTTATGCGATTGCTGTAGAAATGCTTTCGTAGACTCTACCGAGGAATGTTACCTCGAAGACCCTTCCAAAATCGAACGGATACTCGCTATATCTTCTCTTTCTGCGAGCAGAAGCACTGCATCATTCTCAGCGAGAACCGTCCCTCCACCAGGAGCAAAACACTCTCCACTTTTGCTCATCAAAAGGATCAATGTGCCCGGAGGCAGTCCGAGTTCCACGATCTGTTTCCCCACCACGGCTGAGTGAGGGGGAATCGTTATTTCGACCAATTCATTCTTAAGATTGCACGAAGGTCCGATCTCCACGGGAAGCTGAGGTTTTGGAGGAAGCGGAGCGTCCACCCTGAGCCACCTTGCCATCATTGGAATCGAGGTTCCCTGCAGAAGGACAGAGGTGAGGACGATAAAGAAAACGATGTCAAAGATCATCCCTGCATTGGGAACCCTGGCAAGAAGAGGGAAGGTGGCTAAAACAATGGGCACAGCCCCACGCAAGCCCACCCAGGATACCATTGTCTTTTCCCGAAAACTCATCTTCCCCAAAAGGAGGATAGCCAGAATGCTGACAGGACGGGCGACAAACATCAGGAAGAGAGAAACCAGCAAACTAACCCCTGCAATCGGAATGAGACGAGAAGGGAAGACCAGTAACCCCAGGGTCAGGAACATGGTAATTTGCATGAGCCAGGCAAGGCCATCATGAAAGCGCATGATGCTTCTTTTGTGGATGAAATCGCTGTTTCCCATGACCAGCCCTACGAGATAAACCGCAAGAAATCCATTCCCTCCCAGGGATGCCGTGACCCCGTAAGTGAGCAAAACGAGCGTCAGTGTAAAAACGGAATAGAGGCCTTCATATTCAAGCCTCAAGTGGTTGGTTACAAAAACGGCGGCTCGCCCAATTCCATAGCCCAAAGCTGCGCCTAAGACCATCTGTGAGAAAAACATCGGAATAAAATCGATCAGGGAAGCGCCGGGATGAGTGAGCAGATGGATAAAACCAATGGTCAGGAAAACAGCCATTGGATCATTGCTGCCGGATTCCAACTCAAGAAGAGGCTTAAGAGATCCTTTCAGACTAACCTTTTTGGATCTTAATATGGAGAAGACCGCGGCGGCATCGGTTGAGGAAACAATAGCGCCCAGCAAAAGACCCTCGAAGATGGAAAGATTGAGAAGCGTGGCCGAAAACCATCCCACCAGACAGGCCGTTCCCAGGACTCCCAGGGTGGATAGGGCAACCCCTTTCCAGACGACCGGCCTTACCATCCTCCAATCCGTGTCCAGCCCGCCTGAATAGAGGATAAAAGCCAACGCCAATACACCAAGAGATTGAGCCAGCCATGGATCATCAAAATGGATTCCCCCAAGGCCCTCTGATCCGGCAAGCATCCCGATGATGAGAAAGAAAAGAAGAGCAGGGACTCCAAGCCTGCCGGAGGTCTTGCTGGCGATGATGCTCAGAAGCAAAAGACCAGCCGCTCCGACGAAAATGTATTCAACACTAATCATAGTTTCGTTCCAGGAAGATGCGCAGGCTTTGTGAGCTCAATTTTAATTATAAGTTAGAACACTCACTACCTGCAAACACAACCGAGTCAGCTTTTTTGTTGCCCATCCTCATTTTCCCAGAGGTGTTTGCGAATATGTGCGGCCATTTCGTCACATCTCTCTGCCTCTTTTTTCTTGCCCATATTGCGATAGGCAACGGCCATCCCCGCCCATGCGGGAATGAAAAGGACATCCTTCCTAATGCAATACTCAAACTGAGCAACTGCCCCTTCCATCACCTGTTTCTCCAGAAGTTCTTTTCCCTTTCTGAAATGGGTCTCTATGTTGGCGAGGTCCTTTTCCAGAGGGAATCGGATTACGTGTTCTTGTTTCAAGGTAATCACTGAACAGGGCATTTCTCGAACCACCCTCTCCGTAGTGCTCCCCATGAGGAAACGCGAGAGTCCTGTTCTACCCTGGGACCCCATCACAAGCAGATCCGGCTGCACTTTACGAATAACCCTCAGAATTTCTTCATAGGGTTTCCCCCTTAGGATAGTCTTGGTCCAATTAAGATTTTCCGATTCGAATCCCCGAAGAAACCTATCAAACTGATACTGCTGCCGTTTCACCAAAGCCTTCTCTTTTGACTCTCCGGGTGTTCTGCCCGGTCCCAAAAGGCTGCTCAGCAGAGGCTCATACACGGTCAATGCGGTGAGATGGGCTTCAAAAGTTCTGGAAAGATGAGTCGCGTTGATGAGGGCCCGTTTAGATGCCTCTGAAAAGTCCACAGGGCAAAAAATCTTTCTAATGAGCGGGCGAGAACCCGGCTTTACCGCCAAGACCGGTTTGTCAGCATAGAGCATCACTCTTTCAGCAGTAGTTCCCAACGGAAACTTCCTTTCCCTTTTACCGGACCCTACCACGATGAGGTTGACATCTAATTCATCCGAATGTTCGATAATCCTTTCAAACGGAATCCCAAAGCGGACGAGGATCTCAACAGAAGAGACTCCCTTCTTTTTCAGATCCATCTCCATTTCTCTCAGCTTCTCTGTTTCCATTCTCCTTATTATACCCTTGTCGATCTTAAGTCCGCTCATTTCAGGGATGACGTGAATCAGGATGATTTCCGAGTGGAATGCTTTCGCCAAAAGAATCGCCATTCGAAGCGCATCTCTCGAAGGTTGTGAAAAATCCATTGCCACCAGAACCTTTTCAAGTAATTTCATGACACTCCCCCCTCACGATGATTCTCTTTCTAAAATTGCTTTCAGAATTGGGAAAATAGGCCTCCATGGCCGCTAATCGCTCGTAGTCGTTGGTTTGCTCTCTGCCCAGTGTAGTTTCTTATAGAATCCCCCAAAGGTTAGTGGAAGGTTGGATTAAAAAACTGTAGTTTGATAAAAGTCTACTAATTTTGAGTGGAAATATCAATAAGGATTATCGATTTCCCGGGGATGTCAGCCGAAACGCGCGTCCAATTTTGAAAAGGTACTGGCGATGATGCTCAGCAGCAAAAGAATCGAAGCTGCGAGAAGAAGATATTCAATCGAAATCATAGACCTATGCATATGTCAACCGGGAAACAGATGTTGAAATGGATGCGAATATCCTGACTGTCGGATTTGCCCGTCGTGCGACGACCTATAAAAGAGGCGACCTGCTCTTTACAGACATCGAGCGTCTCAAAGGTATTTCTTCAAGGGTGGGTTCTTTCCAGGTCATCTACGCCGGAAAAGCTCATCCCAAGGACCAGGGCGGCAAGGAATTAATGAAGCGGATATTTCAGGCCAAAGAGCAACTGAAACACGATGTCAAGATAGCTTATCTTGAGAATTATGACATGAAACTTGGGATGATGATCACCTCAGGAGTTGATCTCTGGCTGAATACCCCTCAGCCCCCTATGGAGGCTTCAGGAACAAGTGGGATGAAAGCAGCGCTCAATGGCGTTCCGAGCCTCAGTGTTCTCGATGGGTGGTGGATAGAAGGGCATATTGAGGGAGTGACCGGATGGTCCATCGGAGAAACCAACAGGAGGAATGAAGAAGGACTATTTTTATGCCACCCAGAAGGCATCGAGTATCGGAAAGGGGATTGCCCTCTTTTTTATCTTCTTCGGACTCTTCTCGATCTTTACCGGCGGTCCGGGAGGATTATGGCTGATGCTTGTAGGTTGGTTTCTTTATAGCGCCGCGCAGGCCAGTTACCAGCAGTCCACGCTTCAGGAAACCCTTTCGGGGATTAAGGTGAAAGATGTCATGATTAGAGAGATACAGACCGTCGATCCCTCGATTTCTCTTGATAAGGCGGTGGATGAATATTTTCTAAGATACGGATATGGTGGCTTTCCGGTTCTCGATAATGGTAAATTTCTCGGCATCCTCACCCTGAAGGAAGTTAAAAATATTCCCAGAGAGGATTGGGGGAAGGTAAAGGTCTCGGCCGTCTTCGTCCCCCACGACAAGAAGTGGGGGGTCTCTCCGGATGCCGACGTGATCAAGGCCCTCGAATTGATGATCAAGGAGGATAAAGGACGGATTGCGGTTACAGGAAAGGGTCAGATCATCGGGCTCATCACAAGAAACGGCATCGCCCGATATGTGCAAATCAAAGGGAAATAGCCTGATGAAGTCATGGTTTTTAATGCCCCTTTAATTAACCCGAACGGTAAGTTTTTTTCTTTCTCAAAGGCGGTCCGAATCCTACAGAGGGAAGCTTATAGAGGGCAGATTCAATGGGTTTTCTGTCAGAGCGCAGCTACCGGGATGGATTGAACGGGCGGCGTAAGTGGTAAGTGTTGTTCTGTGAGACAGATGATGCCGCCAGGGCCGATAGGCATCTTCAGCTTTTCCAGCACCTGGAAGTGCCTGACATCCTTCTTCTCGGGCGAAGCGCTTTTTTTAATTTCCAGAGGATAGGCAGTGCCATCTTGGAGGATAAGAAGGTCGATCTCTTTCTGGTCCTTATCGCGATAGAAGTAAAAAGGGGCGTGTCGGCCATTGTGCCAATAGCTTTTCAGGAGTTCCCCCATGACCCAGGTCTCCAGGATTGGGCCGGACATGGCCCCTGCCTCAAGTGTTTCCGGGCCTGACCATTCCGTGAGATAGGCACATAGTCCGGTGTCGAGGAGGTAGAGTTTCGGGGCCTTCACTAAGCGTTTTGTCACATTTGTATGGTAGGGTTGCAGCAGGTAAGCAATCCCGGAGGCTTCCAGGATCGAAAGCCAGCTCTTTGCCGTGTTAGGGGCGATGCCGGCATCCCGGGATAGTTCTGCAAGTTTTAGCATCTGCCCTGTTCGTGCCGCAGCTGCCCGGAGGAAGCGTAGGAAGGCCATCTCATCACCGACCCGGGCAAGATCTCGGATGTCGCGCTGGAGATAGGTCTGGACATAAGAGCCGTAGAAAAAGTCGCGATCCATTTCCTCATTCAAGGCGATCCCGGGAAAGGCTCCTCGCCAGATCAGCCGGTACAAATCTTTCAATGAGAGGTTATCCCCTGCCTTGATTCGTCTCCGGACTTGCAGCGATTTAGGCAGAAAGGGATGTGATTCCCGGCTTTGCCCCGCCAGTTCCCGTCTGGAAAGCCCCAGCAACTGAATAACGCCGACACGACCCGCAAGAGATTCGGATACCCCCTTCATCAGATGAAAATGCTGAGAACCAGTGAGCCAGAACAAACCGTGTTTTCTGTTTTTGTCGACCTCCATTTTGATATGGGGCAGTAATTCCAGTGCGTACTGGATTTCGTCGATGAGCAGCGGTGGCAGAAATCGCTGTAAAAAGAGGGCCGGGTCTTCTTTGGCCAGAGTCAACACCAGCGGATCATCGAGTGTAACATAGGTCCGATCTGCTTGAGAGATGTGTTTTAGAAGCGTAGTTTTGCCCACCTGTCTGGCCCCGGTGACCAGCAGCACAGGGAACTGCTTTGTTGCAGCGCTTACAAACGATTCAATGGTTCGCGGAACATACATTGAGTCAATCCATACATCGTCCAGAATGCAATTCGATTGCAATATAGACGATAATTTTCGTGTTGTCAAGAAGCTACATCCAAAGCAAAGGCACGCTCCCGCGCGGGGAGCGACCCGACTCCCCGACTGATTGCAACACAATGCGATCTGTTTCAATCCACGCTCCCGCGCGGGGTTTGTGCCAATCTTCGGGGGGGTTGCCTTCTTTGGAGTGGGTGTGGAATTGGTTTTTTATGGATTACGACTTTTCTAATCGTTGGCGTCTCCAGGCCGAAACCCGATGGGGCGGCGCTTGGACTCAGGAGGTGTCATGAGCTGGCGGATAGCAACCACGAGCGATTGGATTGATTCGTCATGGTTTTGCAGTTTTCTCTCCAGCGCGGCAAGCTTATGGGCTAACTCTTTATGTGTTGATAACATTTCCCGAAGCTTGACAAATGCCCGGACCACAAATACGCTGATTTGTATGGCCCTCTGGGTGTTTAGAACGCTGGCCGCCATAATCGCCCCATGTTCAGTGAATGCGTTGGGCAAGGCTTTAGCATATTTGAGGTTTTTGAGGTGATCACAAATTGTGATCACCTCATTCTTCTCAGGTTGAGTAAGTTTAAACATAAAGTCTTGAGGGAAGCGCTTTTGATTTCGTCTCACCGCCTGGTTAAGGACACGGGTTGACACACCATATAGCATTGCAAGATCAGCATCCAGCATGATCTTTTGTCCCCGGATGATTAAAATCCGCTGCTCGATCTGCCCTATTGGGATGATAGCTTTCTGACCTGCCATTTTCTTCACCTCATTTCTGTTTGCGCAATAAGGTCACAAACGGTGACCTTAAACTGGATCCTTTGATTCCAGTTTGCCAAACTCTTGCCTCATCCATAGTCAATTGGAACATAAAACCTTTGGAAAATCTTTCAGCACTCCT
>JAGXTA010000174.1 GCA_018333535.1 Deltaproteobacteria bacterium
CAGGCAATCCCTTTGTCTCGTCCATCCAGTTCATAGTGAATGTTGGAGCCCTTAAACATCGGCCTCTCTTGGTCCTCCCAGTTCCTCCGCTCTAACCTCTTCTCAATTTTCCTCTTGCGCTTTGATAGTATTTTGTGGTTTAATTTCTTCACTCGAAATGCTCCTTTCTGATTGGCTTTTGTTTTTTGATAAAACTATAATAGCCTTATCTGAAGGGCATTTCGAGTACTTTTTCACTTTCTCCCAAAATAATTATACTTGTTTAGGGACTAGAGATCCACCGGGGCGCCCTTCTCCCTTAGCGATTGCTGAGCGGAAACGAGGATCTTCACCACTTCAAGTCCATCCCTTCCACCGGTTTTCGGCTTCTCCCTTGATTCGACGCATCGGATAAAATGTTCTGCTTCGGTCCGCAGGGGTTCCGTCATCTTGATGTTCGGGATGGTAATATCCCCAAACCTCAGGCTCAAATATTCCCCGTAAGAATCATAAGAGAGACTCCCAACCCCTTTATCATAAATCTTCAATTTCTCAGATGCCTCCATGTCATCGAAGACCACCATCTTTTTCGCCCCCACGATCGTGATCTTCCTCACCTTGTGTGGATCAAGCCAGCTCAAGTGGATATTGGCCATCTTTCCATCGGAGAAGTGAAGGCTGAGGAAAACCACATCTTCGATATTCTTCTGGATGTAGCTTTCTCCATGAGCTGAAACCACAACCGGTCTTTCATTGAGGAGCTCGAGAATAACGGAAAGATCATGAGGAGCAAACGACCAGAGGGCATTCTCGTCCTGGCGGATGATGCCGAGATTGACCCGCTGAGTATAGATATAATGGATCCTTCCCAGTTCTTCGGAAGCAATCATTTCTTTCAAACGATCCACGACCGGATGGTATATCAGGAGGTGGCCCACCATGAGAATACGCCCTTCCCCCTCCGCAAGCTTCACCATCTCTTCTGAGTCTTTCACATTTAATGCCATGGGCTTTTCGACCAGCACATCCTTGCTCGCTAATAAGGATTCTTTAGCCAAGGGGAAATGGGAGATTGCGGATGAGGCGATGACGACCCCTTTGATCTCCGGATCCTGTAAGACTGGGCTTAAATTTTCCACCATCTTCGTATGAGGGTAGAACTTCTGGAGTTTGGTTAGTCTGGACGGGTCGGAATCACAAATATATTTCAAATGGACACCGGGGATCTCGGAAAATACCCGGATATGATTCTTTCCCCACGCCCCAGCTCCGACAACCGCAATTCCAACCATAAAACCCCCTTCCAAAAACCATTGCAAAATGAACAATTAGCAATGATCAATTAGCAGTTAATTAAAAACATTTTGCATTGTTAATTTTGCAATGACTATTTTTCAATGATTATTTTAAACCCATACCTTCAGGACATCCCTTGAAGTGCCACCACAACAGGTAAGCATAATTTGAAAATCTGTTTCTCCACCTTTTTACCGTAAAACCGGTCAGGATGCAAACCAGGGCCATTGATAATAATTCAATCGATAGTCTGATCAGCAGCCCTATCAGAAGAACGAACCATTGCCCTACCCCTCTATTCTTTTTAAAAAATTGATAGCGGGAGCGGTAATACTCGACCTTTGCCCTCTTCTTATCCTTCTCGGCACTCTTTCCTTGGAAGTGAATGACCTCTGCCTGGGGGATATGATAAACCTTCCATCCCGCCTTCTTCATCCGATAGCACCAATCCGTCTCTTCTAAAAAGAGAAAATACTCCTCATCTAACATCCCCACCTGCTCCATTGCCTCCCGCCTTACCATCATACAGGCGCCGATCACCGAATCGACTTCGATGGGTTCGGAATAGGTCCTCTCTTTCCCCGGAAACCGACCCGATAAAAGCCAACGCAGGAAACTCTTATTAAGCAGTTCTGTAGCCAGGGACAGAAAATTGGCGATGGAGTTCTGTTTCGACCCATCGGAATTCAAAAGCTGAGCTCCAACCAAACCTGCCTCCGGATGATGATCCATAAAAGCCTTCAGGGTTTCAATGGCCCCTTCCTTTACCTGCGTATCGGGATTGAGAAGGAGGGTGTATTTCCCTTTCGACAACCCCAGTGCCTGATTATTGGCCCTAGCAAATCCGAGATTCAATGGATTGTCGATTAGAATCACCTCAGGGAATTCCGTTTTCACCGCTTCCCCGCTTTCATCCATGGACCCGTTATCGACCACAAAGACTTCCATCTTCAATCTCTGTAAAGTCGGCCTGAGGGACTTTAAACACTGAATCAATAAATCTTTTGTATTCCAGTTCACAATGATAATGGATAGATCGTTCATGTCTTCATAATCTCAAGGTGAATCAGATCTCCTAATCGGATTCGATCCACAAACCAGCAGAAAGGCCTGAAAAGATACCTTAACAAATGGCTTCCATAAATTGACTGGTTTCCTCGAATCAAAGCCCTCCCTTCATGCCGGTCATTGACCCAATATTGAAGGCTGGCTAAAAAGGTCCTTGTTCCGGAGTCGAAACGGATGATTTGAATCTTCAGATCGAGAGATGAAAGTAATTTCCGTAATGTTTCAACTGAAAAGGAGAAGAGATGCCGGGGGATATCCAGACTGAACCACCTTTCACCGAATAGCCAGTAATGAAGACTCCCTGCATTCTGCACGGAGAGAAAAATACGCCCCCGGGGTTTGAGAATCCGTTTAATTTCGACAAGGGTTTCTCGAGGATTAGGAAGATGCTCTAATACAAAACTCATTCTCACGACATCGAAGAATTGATCGGGGAAATTTGCTTCTAAGAGGCCCCCTGTAAAAACAGAGATTCCTTTGGACCTTGCTCGTTTAGAAGCCTCTTCATCCATCTCAACACCGTATGTTTCCCAACCCATCTTTTTCAATTTATAAAGCTCTGTCCCATTGCTACATCCGATATCGAGAACATATCCATTGGGAATAAAGGGGATCGAATTTCGATATCTTACTTTTAATGGCCAAAGAACCATTTTTCTAAAAAGAGAAATTACTTTTGAGGAGTGGGGGCACTCGCCATATCCGAAATACTCTTCCAATGCTCTTTTCCTGAGCCAGGAATATTCCTGATATTGAGAAGTCCTCGGAGTATAATAGGCTTTGGGGTAATGCTTTTTCAATACCTCTTCCCCGGGTTGCGGATTGATAAAGAGGAGCCTACATTCCTCACACTGAATGAGATTAAATTCTCCGGGAATTCCAAAAATCCGATCCCATCCTTTGAAAAGAAACTTATATTGATCCGATCCACACACTTCACAGGCAATGTTTTTCATCTTTTAAAACAGTTTGTTCTCTCTGGGGCGTATGCAACCTTTAGGCATTATCATTTCTCCTCAACCACACCCCGGGGTGAAACATAAACGACTCCCCTCTCCCGGCTCTTCTGGAAGAGCGAGGAGAGAAAATCGTGATCGCTTTTTACGATGGAATAAAATCGGTGATATTCCTTGTAGAATCTTAATCGATCTGTACGAGTCACGAGATTGGGTATGGAGGTGTTGAGCTGGAGCAAGTTTCTAAACAATTTCTTGTCATTCACCTTCTCGTTCAGCCGAACATCCTCCAGGTCAAGCAATTTAAAATCCCAGACCTGCCCATTTTTCGAAACGAGAATATTGCAGGTCTTCATGTCTTGATGATAGATTCCCTTTTGATGGAGTTGAGAAAGCCACCGGGCAAAGCTTTTAATAAAAACTCTTTTCTCTTCAAAACCACTAAAACCCTTGCAGAGGTAACGATCCATCTCTTCCCCGGGTTCGGAAGCATCCATGACCAAGAAACCCTCTACGAAATTAAACCAACTTTTTCGCTCCATGAGGGCAAGAGGTTTGATGGATGAGATGCCCCGAACCCTTAAACCATTCCCCCCCAACCACGCCTTAAGCCCTTTGGGGCGACGGAAATGCTCCCTGAAACGGTTCCACCAATGAGGATAGCAAAATTGTTTGACGCAGATTCTGTCATCCTCATCGTCGAAGATCGAAACAATGACTTCGGGACTCTGCTTCACCAACAGGGAGGGGTTCTCCTCAACCATGGCGAGGTGTCTTTCCACTACCTTTTTTAAACGATCGAATGGAAAACCCTTCCTATGGTAGAAAGTCAACCCTTTCTCTTTTTTAACCGAAAACTCGGTGCTCTCTTTCAAACAACGCTTGGTCCGGCTTTTCCACTGTCTCTTTTGAAGGCGAGCCATCCAGGAGTGGATTTTTATAAGATATGCCCCTTTCTTTTGCGATGAGATTGAGTCTCCTCCAAAATATTGGTCGAGAAATCTCAACTGTTCATCCTCTCCCCAGACAGACCTCAGGGAGTGAAAGAGGTGGGACAGGTTCCATAATCTCTGAT
This sequence comes from Deltaproteobacteria bacterium, assembly GCA_018333535.1. Taxonomy (GTDB): domain Bacteria; phylum Desulfobacterota; class BSN033; order BSN033; family UBA1163; genus RBG-16-49-23. The sequence goes on from JAGXTA010000174.1 coordinate 4,375, forward strand.
TCAAGGAGAGGGAACGGAGGAGCCTGGCCCGATGCAAATCAATGAGATAGAAAGATTCACCATCCCACAAGAAGTTGCCCGCATGGAGGTCCTGGTGAAGCAACCCCGAACTGTGCATCTTAATCACCGTCTTAACCAGTTCCGTCAAAACCTTTTCATCCTTCAATATGTCGGCTACTTCTGCCAATGGGACCCCTGATTCAACAGCTTCCGACAGGTAATAGCTTTCCCTGACACAACCCCGGTGAACCCGCTCCATCCATCCCATGGGTCTTGGGATATTAAGATTTCTTTTCCCCAGTTGATAGGCAATAAACCATTCTTTCCTTCCTTTCGAGGGGAAAACCAGATATTTCAATAATTCCAACCACCCTTTTGTCCGATCCCTCTTTAAGAAGACGCCTTTCCCTCCAGGTAAAGTAAAAAGACCTGCCCACCGCCATTTTGACTCGGCGATTATTTCCCCTCCTATCCCCTTCACAGAAGGAACGGGGTCCTTGAAGAAGTTGGGAGGAAGAAGATCAATAAATTCTTCCTTTACCCAACCCTTCATACCCCCTTTAGTTATTTTTTTATAAGGTGACTTACCCATCTTGATTCATGCAAAAGTCGTAGTCTCAATCTTAATAAGGTTGCATTTAATGTCTTAAGGCAAGGCTAAAGCCTTACCCTACTGTTGGGAAGGAGGCGTCTGATCCTCCTTCGCAATTTCTCAAATAATTAATCGTCACTCTTCGCCATCCTTAACGGTGGACGTTTTTCCAATTCCTCGGGAGAAAATGTCTTTCTGTTGATGATCTTTATAATAATTAGCCAGGACTGTGGGACCATAAATTCCCATGTATTGCTCTGGATGGAGGAGGATATAGGATTCTAATGGTTTTGTAAATTCCATGAGAATCCGTCGATACGAATCCTCTCCCTCTTTCCAATGCCCCTCGATCGGTTCTTTAAAAATCAATTTAATCTTCCCATGCTGGTAGAGGTGAATGAAAGGAAGGATGGCTGCTTTGGCCTGGAGGGCAAGATGGATCATCCCTGTGGGGAAATCCATCTCTTTTCCCAAAAAGGGGACGGTTACCTTTGTTCGTCCTTCTCCGGCATCGGCATCATAATAAATGATCTTACCTCCCTGGAGAGTCTCTAAGATTCTCTTTTTATAAGTTTCTGACAAAGAAGGATCATCAACAAAAATTGTATTTTCATAAGTATCATAATAGCGGATTTGCGGATGTTTGGGCGTCTTCGGCGTCACCCCGCTCAAGAGGATAAGATCATACCCCATAACCCTCAGGGTGTTGAAAGCAAGGTGAGGGATACCGATATGGCCCGCTATCAGAAGAACCCCTCTTCTCTCTTTTAAAACCTTGTCCAGGTGGTGAAGGCCATCTACCTTCACAAAATCTTTAATAAAAGAAGTGTCCATCATAGGTATGAGATATCGCATCACCTTTCTCACGCCCCTCAATTCAAAGACACCCCTGACAGTATGTCTCATTCTTCCAGAATCTTTCTCCGAATAAATAATGCGGACCTTATCTTCAAATTCCTGGCGCCTTCCCCCTTTGCGATGATATGCGAAAAAAGCATAGATCCTTGGATAAAAAAAGGCCAGTTTAAAGAGAATCCACTTCAATTCTGCCTTTCCTCCTTCTTGAGCACTTTCTTGAGGACCTCCAGAAGGCGCGGCGCATTCACCTCAAGAGAGTAAGACCTCTCCACCGTTGCCCTTCCATTTTCCCCAAAAGTTCTCCGTAATGCCTCATCCTGGATTAATTTCCCAAGGCCATATTTCCACTCATCCTTATTCTGTGCCCAGAAACCATTCTCCCTGTCCTTTACGATATCTTTATTGACCCCCACGGGAGAACAGACCACCGGGAGGCCAACACTGTAATATTGGAGGATCTTAAGTCCGCATTTCCCCTGAGACCAGAGGTCATGGGTAAGCGGCATGACTCCGACGTCGAAACTCTTCAGGTCTTCTACCTCCTCTCCCAATGACCATTGCTTCTTGATCACCGGCATGTTTGGAAGATCGAAGAAATCGTCACAGACAATCTTGAGCCGGGTGTTGGGGAATACCTTGAAAAGGTCTTCAAAGACAGAGTCAAGATCCTTGAGATACTTCAAGGTGCTGCTGCTCCCCAACCAACCGATGGTGATCGATCCATCCCGATGAAAGTCTTCCTTCAAGTTATACCGAGAAAGATCGATAGAGGTAGGAATGACCTCAACATGAGGATTGTAACGAAGAACCTCCGATTTCAGAAACTGATTCCCTGCAATGACAAAATCGGCTCGTTTAATCATATTGGCGAATCTCAACCGCCGTGAGAAGGAATAAGGGGTTCCCGAACCCGAGCTTCGGTACATCAACGCATCATCAAAATCGTAGATGATCTTATTTGCCTTTTGGCGGATATACCAGAACTCCAAGGGAGAGAAGAGTTTCCGGTGGATATAAAGAAGATCATAATTTCTTAGGTTATTATAAAATTTCAATTTATCAATCCACTTCCTCTGATAGAAATGAATGGAAACCTCTCCCACCTGCTTTTTTAAATAGGGAAGGTATTGAAGCACCCGATACCGACAGCTGTTGACCTCCAAGCTATGGATCAGGAAAGCGATCTTCATTCTCTAACCTTTTCGGGCCACCAGGAGAATCGATTTGGTAAAATCGATTCCAAGAAAATGGAAAAGGGACGAAAACAGGCAGACCCTGAAAAAATACCTTAAAAAGGGCTCGCTGAACAATCGATACATTTCGATCGACTCGAACCCTTCGCTCAAAAACAACCCTCCAAGCTCTTCATAATGGTAGGGAGTTTCGTGAGAGACATCTTTCCAATACTGGCCCGGAGTATAAACATTCGGAGTGGTCAAGATCACTCTTCCTCCGGATGTTAAAAGTTCGCCTATCTTTCTTGCCAGCTCCCTCCCCTTTTCCCGATTCAGATGTTCAATGACCTCAAAAAGAAGGATCATATCAAAGTCCTCTTTAATCTCCTCCAGGGAGGCATAGTCATGCGAATAGGTCGGATCAATATCCATGCTTTTGTATCGGATACGGGGATAATGTTTTTTAATTCGCTCCCCCAATTCACGATTAAAAGCTCCTATCTCAAGAACCGCTTCACCCTCTTTGAGATATTTCAAGATAAAGGGAAGGCGTTTCCTTACGATCTTTAAACTCCAAAGGTCGGGATACTGTTGATGAACCTTCTCCCGAAATAGAAGTTGTTCACCCCATTTCATAAGGACCTTTCCTTAAAACTGAATAAAAACGAAATATTTTCCATCAACATTCTGGAGCTATTTCTCTGAAGATACTCATCATCCGGTCGAAATTAATCCTGTCGGAATATTGTTCCGCTCTCTTCCCTTCTTGAAGCAAGGGAGGTCTTTTCACCCCGCTTTCAAGAAAATATCGAATTGCTTCTTTCAACTCTTTTAGGTTCGTTGGATCTCTAATCACCCTTCCCTCTTCCGAACGGATCACACCACTTGCGCCATTGGAGAAAGTGGTGATTACCGGAACTCCGCTGGCCAGGGCTTCTAACACGGTGAGCGAACAGGCATCATAAAAGGTAGGATGCACAAGGAGATCAGCGGCTCCATAATATTTTTCCGGCTCGTCGGTTGAACCGGCAAAGATAACCTCTTTAGAGAGACCCAATGTTTTAGCTAAACGGAGATAAGGTTTCTGGCGATCCCTTCCCAAAATCAAGAGTCGAAAAGGGGGAGCCTCCTCCCCTTTCACCCTGGCCAGCGCTCTTATCAAAAAACTCAGCCCTTTCATTCGGAAATTGTTCGAGACGAAGAGGAGCATCATTTCCTCTCCGATCTCGTGCCTCTTCCTAATCTCCTGCCGATATTGACGATTCCTCGGATGAAAGCGTTCGATATCAACTCCGTTGTAAATCACATCGATCTGATCCTGAGAGAGTCCATACCAATGAACCATATCCTGTTTCACCATATCCGAGATGGCCACGATCTTGGAAAAATTCTTTCTTTGATAAGGCCTGCCTTCGATCCCAGCGCTTACCCATTGTTTGGGGCTTAACACTCTCCCTAATAGTTTTATTCCCCAGAGAATCGGGTTGCCATAAGCCTGAAGGCTTCTCCAGAACCATGCCCAATGGACACCGCCGTGAGGTTGGATCACATCTGCCTCCAGGGTGTTTCCAACGCCAAGCGTCACATCATAATTTCCTTTTTTTATCTCTCTTGTTGCCTTCATGGCGAAGGAGAGAAGACGAAGGCTCTTCGGAAATGGAATCGTTTTCACCCGGTGAAGGGAAATCCCGAGAACCTCTTCCTCCCAATGTTCTGCATAGACATGGACTTCGTGGCCCTTCTTAGCCATCCGGGTGCAGAGGTCAACAACATATCTTTCCGCGCCTCCCTTGCGCCTGGAGAAGTTCCTAATGGCTGTGGCGAATTTCATATTATCGAATTACACGAATGAGATATAATCGAATGTCACGAATGTTAACGAATTACACAAATAAAACCAAGTTTACCCCATAACAACTCGTCGATATTCGACTTTGGCTTTTGAAAAATTGACCAGGATGCCCAGTCTGTAACCACTCGCCTTGAGATATGATAACAGTTGAGCTGTGTGATGAGGTGCAAACCTTTCAACTGTTTTCAATTCCACGACTATTTTGTCCTCAATGATGAGATCAAGCCGATGATTTCCAATCTTCTTTCCCTTGTAGGTCAAGTCGAAGACCTTTTCCATGTCCACTTTGATCCCTCTGCTTGTGAGCTCCAGCAGTAGTGCCTTTTCATACACAGCCTCAAGAAACCCTGGCCCGAGTTCTTTGTGAACTTCGAATATTGCTCCCATGATTTGGTACGACAGGTCACGGTATATGATATTCGTGTGATTCGTTCCCATCAGTGTCATTCGTAATTAAAATATTCGTGTTATTCGCCATCATTCGCGCTATTCGTCATTAAAATATTCGTGCTATTCGTTGCCATTCGTGTTATTTGTTATTTACTTCTTCCACTTCCCAAGCCTGATCATAGTCTCATAAAATTTCTCGATAGCCTCAACTTGGCGGTCCAATCGGAATTCCCGATGGGCCTTCTCATAGGCAGCCCTCCCCATGGCCGGCCTTCGTTCTGGATGACGGAGCAATTGAAGAGCTGCCTGAGCCAATTTTTCAGGAGTATCTTCCACGACCCATCCAGAGACACCATCTTCAACCAGTTCAGGCAACATCCCTCGATCGGCCACAAGGGTTGGTTTTCCCATGGCCATGGCCTCTCTCAGGGCACGGGCCGTGCCGTCGGAGCCTGGCATTAAGAAGACAAAGATATCCATGCAAGCCAGAGTATCGAGATAATTATCTGTTTGATATCCCCCGATCACTACCCACGGCTCGATGCCAAGTCTCCTCATCGGTTTGATGACGCTCTCTTCCATCTGGCTCGAACGGCCCACCAGAAGCACTTTGATCTTTGGATATTCTTTAACAATACGTTTCACCGCATCTAAGAAGACCTTTGTCCTCCGATACTTCTGGAACCGCGCCACCATTCCGATGACGATCTCATCCTTTCCAATCCCGAACATGGACCTCATGTCCTTGAATTCTCTCTCAGGATGGTATCGGTCCAGATCTAAGGCAGGGTTGATCTTGCAGACTCTATCATGTGGAAGTCCAAAATGTTTCGCATCCTCTCTTCTCGCCCGATCAGAGAAAGTGATCATCCCGTCGGTCAGTTTCGAGATGAGGAGACGATTTCCTGGGTGAGGGCTGATCGGATCCCGTTTATGATCGGTCCGGACAACAACGACAGAAGTATTTGACCTTCTGGCGGCAACTCCCCCCAGAATATGGTCGTGAGATTGATGGACATTCAGCACGTCCACATTTTCTGCGCGGAGGTAATCGGTAAGGTCCATAATATCAGAGAGAGTATCCTTGATCGAAGAAGGGGAATAAAATTTCAGGGGGCGGTTCAAACGAAACCGGTCAGTTGCACGAACACTTCTTTCCAGAACCCTTTTTTCTAAACTATCCTCGACAGGAAACGGAGGCTTTCGATAAGCAAGAGTAACATCATGACCTCTTCTCTCCAATTCTTTACAGAGATTCACAATCGGTTCAGAGGGCCCTGTCCATTTCCAATCGCTGAAGAGTTGGAGGATTTTCATATGGTTCAGAGAATAACCCGGTATTCCCCTTCTCCCCTAGCGCCTGCTTGCCCCGCCCTCGGTCGGAACCGGGGCCGGTAGGCGGGGGAGAGGGAGGGGGTGAGGGGGAACAAATCATCTCCACCCCCACCTCAATCCTCCCCCGTCAGGAAGGGGGAGGATAATACTTGGTAGTTTTCATGGTTTGTAGATGACGTCACCTTCAGTAAAAGTTTTTATCTGGGTTGCTACCTCATCCATCTCTGATTCAGTAAGCTCGGGAAAGAATGGGAGAGAGAGCACCTGCTTGGAAAAACGTTCTGTTACCGGGAACTCCCCTCTTTGATATCCCAAATCTTTGTATGCTTTCTGGAGATGGATCGGGATAGGATAGTGGATGAGGGTATCGATCCCCTTTCCTTTTAAAAAAACCTGAAGACCATTTCTTCTCTTTGATCTAATAACGAAGAAGTGATAGACATGGTGGCTTCCTTTCTTCTCCACCGGACAAACCACCCCTGACCCTTCAAGCTTCTTCTTGTAGATGGAGGCTTTCCTCCTTCTCTGCTCATTCCATTGATCGAGATACCTCAATTTGACCCGCAGGAGTGCGGCCTGGATTTCATCCAGACGGCTGTTGCCTCCCTTAAGAATATGCTCATACTTTTTCTTCTCTCCATAACATCGAAAAAGCCGGAGTTTTTCATAAAGTTTCTTGTCATCCGTAATCACCATGCCGCCGTCTCCGGACCCGCCCAGGTTCTTCGTTGGATAGAAGCTGAAACAGCCCATGGCTCCGAAGGAACCAACCTTCTTTCTTTTATATTCTGCGCCGTGGGCCTGACAGGCATCCTCGATGATTGTGAGATCGTAACGGTTGGCAATATCCATAATTCCATCCATGTCTGCAGGAAGGCCATAAAGGTGAACAGGAAGAATAGCTTTGATTGTCTTTCTTTTTCGTCTCTTCAAAAAGCTCTCCAACGCATTCGGATCCATGTTATAGGTCTTTGGATCGATATCCACGAAGAGAGGTTTTGCTCCTGTGAAAGAGACGGCAAGAGCGCTGGCGATGAAAGAATTGGCGACGGTGATGACCTCATCGCCTTTCCCGATCCCGGCCGCCTTTAAAGCCAGATAAAGGGCATCCGTGCCGGAGTTGACTCCAACGCCAAACCTAACCCCGCAATAACAGGCAAACTCGTCTTCAAAAGCAGAAACCTCCTGGCCGAGAACGAACCGCCCCCTCTCAAAGACCCTTTTCGTCGCAGAGAGGATCTCGTTCTCAATCTCTTTGTACTGCCTGGTCAAATCGATGAAGGGAACCATTTAAAAATACCATTGCGGAATGCGGATTGTGGAGTGCGGAATTTAAAAAACAAACACTGATGGTTTCTATTCCGCATTCCGAATTCCGAAATCCGCATTTTATTGCCAGTATTCCTTCTTATATTTTCGGTAGAATTCGATCGTCTTCTTAAGCCCTTCGCTCAGATCCGTCTTGGGCGTCCATCCTACGACTTTCCTGACTTTGGAAATGTCCGTATAATAATCCCCTGGCTCCACTTCCTTCCGCTCTTTTGTAAATTCGGTGAAGGCTACCTTCCCCGAGCCGGCGACCTCTACAATCTTCTTGGCCAGATCGATGAAGCTGATGGGAACGCCTGTCCCGACATTAAAGACCTCTCCAAAAGCTGTCGGACAAGCAGCCACTTGAAGAAAACAGTCAACGAGATCATCCACATAAAGAAAATCTCTTAAAATATGACCATCACCAAAAACGGGAATCACCTCATCATCGATCGCCTTCCTGATAAACCAGTTGAACACACCATACTCATCGTGGGCCATCTGGTGCCGGGGTCCATAGGTATTGGTAATCCTGAGACAGGTCCCGGAGATATTGTGGACATCGTCGTAGACCAGGACCATCTTCTCTGCAGAGAGGTTGGTCACCGCATAGATGCCTTTGGGATTGGTGGGGTGGTCTTCTCCGACGGGAAGTTTTACACTGGCCCCGTATTCCCCTCTTGTCCCCGAAAAGATGACCTTCACTTCCCGATTATATTTTCGACACGATTCAAGAAGGACCAGCGTTCCCCGGCAGTTGATGTCCAGGTCCTGAATGGGGTTCCGGATGCTATCCACATGGTTAACCTGACCCGCCAGATGAAAGATGAAATCCTGATCTTTCACCAGATAGTCCATCGAATGTTCATCCCGGACATCGCTGAAATTGATCTGGATCTGGTCCAGGATCTCCTTCACATTGAAAAGGTTCCCTCCCAGGCGCGGCATCATATTATCGACGATCGTCACCCTGGCTCCCATTTCCACTAACCGGATGGAGAGATTCGATCCGATGAAACCCAATCCCCCTGTCACCAGCGCCCTCTTTCCTTTAAAGGCTTCCTCATAAGGAGTCATCTTTTCTCTCCTTTTTCAACATACGGACCTCCCAGAGTTTGGCATATTTGATGAAGACATAGAACATCGTTGAAACGATGATGATCAATCCGGGCAGTCCATCCCGAAATCCGGATTTGAAAAGATATTCTTTGATAAAACGGAAAGGGGGATGAAAAAGGAGTTTGAAGAAACTGAACTTCTCTCCGCTTTGGGCCATATCTTCAGCCGCAATCTTCGAGTATTTATCAATCGTCTGAATCTGATCGGAGATATCCCGATAAGTATAATGGAGATATTTGTTCTTTAAAACGGAGACCTTGCCATCCACCGTGATCTTGGCATGGAGCCCGCCTTCCCACCTTCCTTTATCCCTCCGGTGGAGCCGTATCTCTCCGTCCGGATACCATCCGCCATACCGAATCCATTTCCCAAGGTAATAGGTCTGACGATAGACAAAGAAACCACTCACGCCCTCAGTGCTGTCCCTTAACATCCTTCCAAACTCTTCAACCAACTCCAGAGGGACCTCTTCATCGGCGTCAACGAACATGATCCATTGCCGTGTGGTCAGATCGGCCGCATACTGATACTGATCGCGATGGCCCTCGAATTCCCTCCGGTAGAGCTTATCCGTGTATCGCTGGCAGATTTCATAAGTTCCATCCGTGCTTCCGGAATCAACAACCACCAATTCCTCCGCCCACTGAAGGCTTTTCAGGCATCGCTCAATGGTGCGATGGTTGTTAAAAGTCAGAACATAGACGGAGATGGGAAGTTTATCAGTCATCTTATCTATCCTTCATTGTTCTTCGTTCATTGTTCATTGTTCACAATTTGAATCAATTTAGCGGTTTGAAATAAACTTGTTAAAATCCCTCCCCACCTCCCTTTTCCAAAGGGAGGAGAAACATTCCCCCCTTTTGATGAAGGGGGATTAGATAACTTTTTTCAAAGAACTAAAGTGTTACTACAATCTAAGCCTCCCAATTTCTTAACAACTACCTCTTCCACCTCATCCACGGTGATCCCTTCCATGCACCGGTGGTCCGTAGGGCAGACTCTTTTAAAACAGGGACTGCATGAAACCTCCTGTTTCACAACTGTATGGCCATCTCCCCAGGGACCTGTGGCAACCGGGTCTGTCGAGCCGAAGATGGCCACAACAGGAGTTCCTACTGCCGAAGCCACATGCATCGTTCCGGTGTCATTCGAAATCAGAAGACGGCACTGTTCCAGAAGGGCGGCTAATTGAAGGAGACGGGTCTTACCTGTGAAATCAATTCCTCCGCCTCCTAAATTTTTCAAGATTTCGTCAGCCATGTTCCGCTCTTCCGCTCTCCCAAAAATAAGCGCAGTCGCCTTCCATTTCTTGGAGAGCCTTCTTCCTAATTCAGCAAATCGATCTGGATGCCAGCATTTGGCCAACCCGTAAGCGGCTCCCGGATTGATGCCGATCAATGGCCTTCCATCCAAAAGTCCCCGTCCTTTTAAAACCTCTTCAGCCCATTTTCTATCCTCTTCTCCGAGGTGGAGACGAGGGGAAGCAAAATCGTTCATCTTCCCAAAGGGTCCCAGCAGTTCTTGATAATAGTGAACCCGATGGATGCGAAGCATTTCTTCCCTTCGAGGAATCCCATGAGTGAGCAAGAAAGACCTCCCTTCGTCTTTGTAACCCACCCGGATCGGGATTCCGACCAAAAACATCTGGAAAGCGGAACGAAAGGACCTCGGAAGGATAAGTCCCAGATCAAATTTCTTTTTCTTTAATGAACGGCTGACCTTGAGATCTTCAAAAATGGACCTGACGCCTTTCCTTTTCTCAAAAGGGATGATCTCATCCACAAAGGGAGAGGTCTTCCACAAATCGGCCAGATGGCTTGGGACAAGAATAGAAACCCTGGAGTTGGGAAAACGTCTCTTCAATGCTTCGAGGGTCGGATAGGTGAGAATGGTGTCCCCTACCCAGTTCACCCCTCGCACCAAGATACGATTCACATTGCTGAAATCTGATTTCAACGCTCTTTCCTTTTCCTGCTTAAAAGGGGACAGGCTTAACATCTGTCCCCTTTTGATATCTCTTTTTAAATTATTCTATCCAATCTTTAAAGTCAATAACAAAATATTTTCAAACAGTTATAGACAATACCTCTCTTGTTGCTTTAAAAACATCGTCGACTGTGATTTCCTCCAGGCACTTGAGTCTCTTGCAGGAGCGATCCCTGCAAGGATTACATCCCACATTCTTGATGACCTTTTTATGGGGTCCAAAAGGCTCGTTCAACACCGGATCTGTCGGGCCATAAATGACCACTACGGGAATCCCCATCAAGGAGGCAATATGCATTGGACCCGTATCTCCTCCAATATAGAGATCGCAGTGCATGTATACCTCGCCTAATTGGGTGAGGGAGATGGTATGGGGGCCGAGAATGGAAGATTCTTTCATCCTCCTCTGAATCATCTTTACCCATTCCAGTTCACCCGGACCCCATGTGAAGAGCACCGTCGCATCCATCTCCCGGACCAGTCGATCTGCCAGCCGGGCGTATTGGTCGGGTAGCCACCTTTTATATGTAGTCTTCGGGCTGGTTCCGGGATGGATCGCAATGGAAGGGCTCTTAAGCGGAGGGAAGAGTTGATTAAAAAAAGAATTCACATATCCCCTGTCCTCAGCCGGGATAAAGAGTGGATAGTCCTCAGACTGAACCTCTAAACCCATTCCTTTCAGGAGATTAAAATTTTTTTCAAACCGACTAATCCTTTCTTTCGGAAGATTCACTTTCCTATTCGAAAACAGGAAATTTCCTTCTTTGCTCGACCTTCGATCAAATCCGATCCGTTGAGGAGAGCCAGAGAGGAAGGAGAGGAGGCCACTCTTCAAAATGCCATGGAAATCAAGGACCAGATCAAATTTCTTCCTCCGGAGGGATTGAATAAATGTTCGAACTTCTCCGATCGTTCTCCACCACCCTTTAGGGGACTGGATCCCCTCTGACCATCTCTGTCTTGGAAAAAGGATGACCTCATCAATTCCCGGCTGGCTCTCTACAAGGGCTTTTGAGGGCTCTTCAACAATCCAGGTGATTGAGGCAGATGGGAAGTTTTTCTTTATAGCCTTTACCGCAGGGAGTGTCCGTATTACATCCCCCACGGCGCTCAGCCTCAAAACTAAAATTTTCTTGTAATCCATCAGGGAAACATTATCCCATCCACACCAAATTTTCAAGAAAACATGAGACGGACCTGTGTTTTAGATTGAACCGGCAAGGCAATTTAGATACTTCTCGGGAAGGCTTTTTGTTTTTCCGTTGGAATCGGTGCAGATATGCTGGGTCTCCCCATCGGCGATCACTTCCTCACGGTCTTCACGGAGGACCTGATAACCGAAAGTGATCATCCGTTTATTCAGGTGCTTCAGCCGGGTCCGGATGACGATGAGCTCATCATACTTCGCAGAGCTCCGATACCTGCAATGGGCATCGGAGACAACAAGCCGATAGCCGACGGCTTCGAGGTCTGCATACCGGAATCCCTTTTTCCGGCAGAACTCCGCCCTGCCGACCTCAAACCAGACCAGGTAATTGGCATAATAGGCCACCCCCATCTGGTCCGTCTCCGCATATCTCACTCGAACCTCAATATCCACGACATCTTTCATACAGAACAACTCCTCCCTTCTTTTATCTGTATAGCTTACTGCCTTCTGTCTAATGCCTTCAACTTATTTCGTGTCCGCATCCGTTTGCCGTGACCGTTTGTTACTTCTTTTTCGTCTCCCTATCTCCCCATCCCCCCATCTCCCCATACTTCCTATAGGGCTCTTAAATATTCCGGTCTCAATAACGCTGGATCTTTCCTCTTGAGGACTTCCCGAATTCGGCGTAAGGCTTCCTCTTTCTCTTCAGGAAGCTGGATGCGGAGCGGAAGGTAGTTGGAGGCGTGGTTGGATGCGAAAAAACAGTGGGTCATATGGCTATTCTCTATCATCGTCTCCAGTTCCTGTATCAGTCTAAAGGGCGTAGGTAGGATCAATTCCCCCGTCTCGATCTCGTGAGCAATCGGAGTCCCGGGAACAATCATTAGTGAAAGCGCTCCTACATAGTCCGGATCCATTTCCGAAAGGACCTTTCCCGTCTCCTGCGCATGGGTCTGGCTGCCCTCCACACCGCCGAGGCCTAAAATCACAGTCACGGAGAGAAGGATCCCGGACTCCTTCACTCTCCGTGTCGCATGGATCATCTGACCCACAGTGGCATTCTTTTTAATCCGCTTCAATACTTCGGGATCTCCGGATTCCAACCCAAGATAGATGATTCCTAAACCTGATTCTTTGAGGGTTTTTAATTCCTCTACGCTCTTCCGAAGAATATCTTTTGCATTGGCGTAGATTCCTACTCTTTCAAGCCCTCTCAACACTGTTTTAAGATAGGATAGAATCCGGATGAGCTCTTTCTGAGGAAGGATCAGCGCATCTCCGTCCGCCAGGAAGACTCTTCGAATTGGATAATCGCCCGCCTCATCGATATCCTCTTTGATCTCCTCAAAACGCTTAACCCGGAAGGTCTTTTCACGATAGGCCCCGCAGAAGGTGCACCGGTTATAAGAACAGCCCACGGTCACCTGTAGGATCAGGCTTTCCGCTTCGCTGGGTGGCCGAAAGATCATCCCTTCATATTTCACTTGGAATACCTCTGGTATTCACGAATGACTCGAATGAGAGCGAATATGACGAATAGAACAGTCCTTTGTCATTGAGAAAGATAATCTTTCATGACGGAAGCATAACCTCCCGTTCAAACGGGACAGCCTCGAACAACGAAAATCCCCCTCAATCCCTTTTACAAAGGGGGATAATTACACCTCCCTTTGGCAAAGAGAGGTTGGGAGGGATTTAAAGAAGTTATTTTCTGAGCAATATTCGGTTAATTCGTTATCATTCGTCTTATTCGTTTTTATCCTTAGGAAGATCGAATTGATAAATGATCTCTCCCTCTTTGACCATTCCCAGCTCTTTTCGGGCAATCTCTTCAATGTAGCGTTTCTCATGTTGAAGTCGCCTCACCTCTTCCTTCAGCCTTTGGTTTTCTTCCTCCATTTTTATATTCATCTCTTTAATCCTCGCTAATTCTCTCTGCAACCGGAGGAGGTGAAGGATTCCTTTATCTCCGAAGAAGGTAAAGAACCCGAAAATGAGGAGTAAGCAGAGGAGCAAAAGAAAGAGATGCTTCTTGCGTAGGTTGATGGCCATGGGTTTTATTGGAGTTTAAATTTAATGGGAATCGTCCCCCATTGTTCTGATTGGGCTTGATCTATTGGAAGAGGAGCAAATCGCCACTGCTTCAGGTAATGGCTCGCAATCCTTTCCAGTTCCGCCTCCCCTTTAAGAGCAGGGATGACCCGGTCCACCATTCCGTTCGGTAAAACCCAGATGGTCATCTCGATTTCCGCTTCCACCTTCACTTTTACCTGGGGAGGCGGCGGCCTTTCTAAAATTTTTCGTGCCACCAGGGGTCCCTTGATCCCCAGTTGAAGGTTCTCATTCAGAACTTTCTCTGGCAAGGGCTTTTCTTTTGCAACAAGTAACCTCTCGATAATCTTCTCAGCGCCCCTGTCTTTCATTTTCTCTATTTTAGAAGCCTCTTTTATCGATGGGACAGGAGGTTCCGGAACCAACTGGTCCTCTTTCTTTCTTAAATATTCTTTTAATTCTCTTTCCAGTTCCTTAAACTCCGGGGAACCCCTGAGAGCCTTCATCCTCTCTTCATCTGTGGCAGCGTCTATCTTCTTCGGTCTGGGATATTCAGGGGCAAGAGACCTCCAGTCCTGTTGCGCGCTGGCTTCCTCCATCTTCTTCAAAATCACTTCCTCCCGGATTCTCTTCTCTTCCGGCGGGACTTCGTTCCTCTTTTTCAATCCCAGAATCCTTCCGGCCTCTTTGGTCAGGATTCGCCATCCCTGTTCGAAAGGCAACTGCATGGAAGGGATGAAAAGGAATGCCCATACTAAAAAACCCACTGCAATGATCAGAAGCCCAACCAGAAAGGTGAGCCGTTTTCTTTCAACCCGCTTCATGTAACTCCACAGTTATAAGCGTCTCAAATTTTTGCCCAGGGGGCGGACAAGTCACCCGCAGTGTTTCAGCGGCGGAAACCTTTATTCAAGAGCTACCGATGATCCAACATCAACCAGACCAATCAAACCACTAAGCCTAATTTGCCGCACCTGTCAAATAACCCGCCTTCTGAAACGCGAGGAAGGAGCAGGCCGGCCCCTGGGCTATTGTAGCAACTGTAGCCATGGGGGCTCGTTTCATCTCTTTTTTCATTGACGGGTTGTTCCTTCGCGAATCTGATCGAGCATCCTCCTGGCCAGCCGGCGTTTCTCTTCCCGGCTCGTCATCCCAAGGAGTTTCTGATAGACCTGCCTCGCCTCCTCCCATCTTTTCTCCTCCATATAAATCGCTCCCAATTTCAGAAGAGCTTCCTCCACCAGCTCCGGAAGATGAGGGTAGAGGTAGAGGATCTTTGAAAATTGGAGGATGGCTGCTTCCCTGTTTCCTGCCTCTGCATAAGCCTCTCCCAACTTGAACTGGGCCTGGCTGCCGATTCTTTCTTCGGGGCTTCGCAGGGCGGTCGAAAGTGAAGCAATGGCATCCGGAAATCTCTTAAGGGTGAGATGGATAAGTCCCGCTCTCAAATAGGCTTCAAACCGGGCCTCATCGTGAGGAAATTTTTCGATAAATTCCTTTAAAATCTTTTCCGCTTCGTCAACCTTTCCCAGATTCCGATAGGCCTCCTCCATCCCCATGGCGCTTCTCTTCGCTGGCGGCATTTGAGGATGGTTCTTCATCACCCATTCAAATCGTTCCAGCGCTTTTGGGTAGGCCTTAAGAAGAAGATGGAGTTCTCCCGCTTCGAGATGGGCCTCGATGAGGAGATGGCTTTTCGGATGGTTCTTAATAAATTTCTCCATCTCGTCCGAAGCCTCCATCCATCGTCTCTCTGACTTCAACAGGAGGGCGAGGCGAAATTGCGCCTCCCCTGCCCATTCGCTCTGAGGGTAGAGGCGAACCGCTTCCTGGTAGGTTTTCAAAGCCCTCTCCGTCATCCGGGATTGCTGGTAATAGTCTCCCAATTGCATCAGCGCCTGACCTGCCAGGGGATGCTGGGGATACCGCTTCAGGAAAGCCTCCGCCCGGGCGGTGAAGGATTCATATCTTTTCTCCTGAAAAAGGGAGAGGAGGATTCCATAATCAGCCTCCGGTACCTCCTTTGATTTGCCATGCTCCCTGATCAGCTGTTGATAGGCTTGAATGGCATTCCCATACTGCCTGAGATTATAAAAACCATCGCCTATTTTTAACAGCGATGAGATGACAAAGGGGCTTTCCGGGTATTGTCGGCTGAGCCACTGGAACTCTTCAATGGCCTTTTGGAAATCCTTTTTCCGGAAGTGGGACCAACCCGTCCAGTATTGCGCTTCGTCACGATAGGGACCCGAGGGAAAAGCTTCCTTCAACATTTGAAAATGATTCAATGCCTCATCGAACCGTTCCTCTCTGTAAGCGATCCATCCTAACAGATAATACCCCTTCTCCTTTCCCTCGTCTTCAGGCGAGTTGATCAGGCTCATCAGATGGGCTTTTGCCTGATCATTATTGTTCTGGTTTAAGTAACACTGGCCGATCAAAAGGGCAATGGGAGGAGTGGATCGATATTGGGGGAATTCGGCCGCAATTTTGAGAAAGTAGTGATTGGCCTCCTTCCACTCCTTTCTCTGGAAGTGGTACCACCCCAGATTGGTCAAACCACGTGGGTAAAGGACAGGATCTCCTTTGAGTTGATCCACATATCTGACGCCATGGCGGTAATCCTCCTTCAGCAGATGGCTCTCGGCCAGCCAGTACAAGACCTCGTTCTTCTCCGGGTGGTTGGGGAATTCCCTGAGAAGCCTTTCCCAGTATCCGATGGCTTCACTGTAACCCTTCAATAAGAAATGGCCATATCCCAGCCTCGAATAGACTCGTTCTTCAAAATCCGCTCTCCTCTTTGACCACAACACCTGCCGATAGGCCCCGATGGCTCCGGCATAATCCTTCTGATTGAAAAAGGACTCCCCTAACATAAAGTAGACCCACTCCTGAAGGTCGTTCTCGGGAAATGTCCTCAGGAACTGCTGGAAGGTGGAAACCGCGTAGAGATATTCTTTCTTCTTAAAGTAATATCGCCCGATATCAAAGAGGCTTTGCTCGGTCCAGGGCGGAGGAAGAAACTGGGAGAGGAATCTCTGATAGTATTGAATCGCCTTCTCGATCTCACTATTCCCCAGGTAACTCCTCAAAATTCCCCAGAAGATGGGATCGGATAGTTTTGTACGGGGGAAGTCCAAAAGGATCTCTTCAAATGTCTTCCTTCCGCCAGTATAATCTCCAAGAAAGACCTGGCTCCATGCCAGGGCATACCGGCCGTTCTCCTCCAACGGATGCCGGGGATAGCGCCTTAAAAAGCTCCTGAAAAGAGTAACGGCTTCTTCATACTTTCGGAGCCTGAAGGTGTTGACGCCCAGCAGATACTCCGCCTCCGGTCGCCATATCCCTTCGGGATGTTTCTGGAGATGAGTTTCTATCTCCTTGATCGACTCTGCGTATCGCCCAAGGTGATAAAGACAGTACCCCGACCAGAAGAGAGAAGACTGGGCAATGGAGAGAGCGGGATTCTTTTCGTAAGCTGAACGGAAAAATCGAGTTCCCTCCTCGTAGGCTCCTTTCATCAGTTGAATCCACCCGCAGGCATAGAGGGCATAAGGGCCGAATTCGCTGTCAGGATATTCTTCGACCACCCTCTTGAATAAGGAGAAAGCCTCTTCTATCTTCTCCTGATGAAACTTTGCCTCTCCCATCCAGTAGATCGCAGAGCCTTTTAATGAACTCTCCGGATGTTCATCAACCAACCGTCGGAAAAGTTGTATGGCCTCCTCATAATTCCCCTGGAAATAGTGATGCCTTCCCCTTTCGTAAAAGGCCATCTCTCCGGTGGTCATCCTTCTCGTGAGCCTGCTGGTGTAAGCGCACCCGGGCTGAGTGCTGGACGGGCTCATCTTTTTCATCGGTCCGATCTGGTCTTCTTTCAGATCGAACGAACCTGCGGACGGCTCCTCTTTAATTCCCTGAGCCGAAATGATGGGAAGATAAACTTCTCTCTCCTCTGTCCATTTCGTCTCCTCTTTGCCTAA
This sequence comes from Deltaproteobacteria bacterium, assembly GCA_018333535.1. GTDB lineage: Bacteria > Desulfobacterota > BSN033 > BSN033 > UBA1163 > RBG-16-49-23. The sequence goes on from JAGXTA010000174.1 coordinate 22,178, forward strand.
GAAAATAATTTCAGGCGTTCGCCCCCTGCCCGGATCCTGACCTTTGAGAATAGAGAAAGAGAAGGTGATGGAGAGGAGGAGAAAGAGGCTGAGAATCTTTGCTAACTTAATGAACATGGCACCACTCTATTTTTTAACCTATCAGAAAGATTGAAGGATTGTCAAGAATTGACTCTTTCTGATTACACAGATTTTCAAAAAATGATTCCACAGATTTTTCTTATTTATCAATGCATTCTTAATCTGTGTAATCGGGTCATAATCCGTGTAATCAGAGATTTCTGTGCTTTTCCAGAAATCTCACAAGAATTGACAACACTTTTATAACTATGATAACCTTTTTTTGATGAGAGCAAAAGTCTATTTCATATTTGATAAAATCGTAAAAAGTCGTCATTCCCGTGAAAACGGGAATCCAGAGAATTCTAACTACATGAAAATACTGGATTCCTGCTTGCGCAGGAATGACAGAAAATTGCCTTTTCAGACTTTTTACGAGACCATCATATTTACATTGATATTGTTTTTCGCTTTTTCTGCCGGATGTGGTGGGGACAGGAGGAGTTCGAAGCCGGACTCCGGAAGGGATTTCAAAGTCATGCGTGAAAAGATGGTCGAAACACAGATTAAAGGTCGTGGGGTGAAGAATGAAAGGGTGCTCTCTGCGATGCTTAAGGTAGAACGCCATCGCTTCGTCCCGAAACAATATGAATCCCAAGCCTATGCGGATCAGCCCCTGCCCATCGGAGAGGGGCAGACGATCTCCCAGCCCTACATTGTGGCCTTGATGACGGAGTTGTTGGATCTAAAGGGAGAAGAGACGGTTTTAGAGGTTGGGACAGGATCAGGCTACCAGGCCGCCATTTTAGCGGAATTGGCCAAGGAGGTTTACACGATCGAGATTGTTGAACCCCTTGCTTCCTCTTCAAAGACTCTGCTCTTCGAATTGGGATATCGGAACATTCAGGTGAAGGCAGGGGATGGCTATTTGGGGTGGCCTGACGTTGCTCCATTTGATGCGATCATCGTCACCTGTGCGCCTGACCACATCCCCAAACCTCTTCTAGAGCAGTTGAAGGAAGGTGGACGGCTGGTCGTCCCTGTGGGAACCCACTCTCAGGAATTAAAAAGGATTGTCAAAAGATCCGGAAAGATCGAGACAACAGATGTCATCCCCGTCATCTTCGTCCCCATGACCGGCGATGGAGTGAAGCACAAAAAATGATGGGGTGATGAGGAGTATGGGGTATGGGGTGAATGAAAAAGCTAGGATGACTCCATACCCTAAGGTTTCGATTTATTGCTTTCGCCTTTCTTTCTTCTCCAGAATTCCAATCTCTTTTTGACCTCTTTTTCAAAGCCTTGATCGGTTGGGTGGTAATAGGTTTTCCCTTTCAGATTCTCCGGAAGGTATTCCTCTTCGATGAAATGATCCGGGTAATCATGGGGATATTTATAATCCTTTCCATAATCCAGGTCCTTCATCAGAGAGGTGGGGGCATTTCTGATATGGAGCGGAACAGGCATGTTCTCAAGCTCCCGGACATCCTTCTGCACTCCCTGAAATGCCGCATAAAGGGAATTTGATTTAGGAGCGGTTGCCAGATAGACAGCCGCTTGGGCAAGAGCCAGATTCCCCTCGGGCTGGCCGATGAAGTGAAAGGCTTGCATCGCAGAAACCGACACCTGTAAAGCCTGGGGGTCTGCATTTCCTACATCCTCTGAAGCAAACCGGACCATCCGCCTTGCAATATAGAGGGGATCCTCTCCCGCCTCAAGCATCCTCCCAAGCCAGTAGAGGGCCGCATCCGGGTCACTCCCTCTCAGGCTCTTGTGGAATGCGGAGATCAGATTATAATGCTCCTCTCCGGACTTGTCATAAAGAAAAGTCTTTCTCTGGAGGACTTCCTCAAGATTTTTCGTGGTGATTTTACGGATTCCGCTTTGATCGGGCGGAGTGGTGAGCACAATCATCTCCACGGTGTTCAGAGCAATTCGTGCATCGCCGTTGACCACCCGTGAGATCCTTTTAATCACCTCTTCCTCAACCTCGGTTGGGTACTGACCTAATCCCCTCTCCTGATTGCTCAAGGCCCGTTTTAAAATGACCTCGATCTCCTCTTCGTTCAAAGCGCGGAGGGTAAAGACCTTTGCCCTGGAAAGCAGCGGTGAAATCACTTCAAAGGATGGATTCTCTGTGGTCGCGCCGATGAGGATGATTGTTCCTTTCTCGACATGGGGCAGGAAAGCGTCCTGTTGGGCCTTGTTGAACCGGTGGATCTCATCGACAAAGAGGATCGTCCTTCTCTTCTGGTACTTCCACTCCTCCCCCGCTTCGTGGACGACTTCCCTAATTTCTTTCACACCGGAGAGCACAGCGCTGAAGGCAATGAAATGACCGCTTGTGACGGAGGCGATGAGCATGGCCAGCGTCGTCTTACCCGAACCCGGCGGACCCCAGAGGATCATGGAAGGAATATGATCCGATTCAATGGCCTGACGAAGGACTTTGCCGGGCCCCAGAAGATGATCCTGGCCCACGAACTCTTCCAGCATTTTCGGCCTCAACCGATCAGCCAGAGGAGCCTCTCTCCCCCAAAGCTCTCTTTCCTCGCGATTAAAAAGATCGGATTGTTTTTTACCCGTCATCCTCAATCAAACCACCCAAAGGCAATATTGATGCAATTGTAAAAAGTCGTCATTCCCGTGAAAACGGGAATCCAGAGAATTCTGACTACTTGAAAATATCCCGCTAAGAGCAGGACTTGCGCAGGCATGACTGATAATGGGATTTTCAGACTTTTTACGAAACCATCAATATTTATTTCCTTATTTCCTGATCTCCTGGTACCCTGATCTCCCTATCTCCCCATCTCTTCTTCAATCCCCTCAATCGCTTGAAGCATCTGTTCGTGAATCAGCCCATTGGAGGCAACCAGGAGTCCCCCGCAATAGATATCGAAAGGTCCTCCTCCCGGGCCTGTCACCTTCCCCCCTGCCTCTGTGATGAGAAGCAATCCAGCGGCCATGTCCCAGGGTTTGAGACCCAGTTCCCAGAAACCATCAAACCTGCCAGCGGCCACATAACAGAGGTCGATAGCCGCAGAACCAGGTCTGCGAATGGCAAAGGTTTGCCTGATGAATTGATGAAAATAGCGGAGATAGTATTCTGGACGCTCCTGAACATCGTACGGAAAACCCGTGGCAAGAAAACTCCTCTTCAATTGATCGGTTTGAGAGACAGAAATTCTTCTTTCGTTAAGAAACGCTCCCTCTCCTTTTTCGGCAACGAAGAGTTCATTAAGGGTCGGATGATAGACAACGCCCAATCTCAGCTCTCCATCCAACTCCAGACCGATCGAAACGGAAAAGAAAGGAAAGCCCCTGGCATAATTTGCCGTTCCATCGATCGGATCGATGATCCATCGCCAGGGAGAGACCTTCTCCTCAAAAGGGCTCTCTTCGGTCATGATCTCATGCTCCGGAAAAGCATCAAGAATGATTCTCTGGATGGCCTCATCACAGAACCGGTCCACTTCTGTCACCGGGTTAAACTCCCCCTTATATTCTACAGAGTGGGCCTGGCCATAATGAAGCATCTGAATCCGCCCTGCCTCCTTCGCCGCTGCGATGGCTACCTTAAGAAAACGATCGTTCTGTTTCACGTTCAAACCTTTTCGTGTCATTTTAGCTTTTTGAAAAAGGCTATCTAATCCCCCTTCATCCTAACCCCCCCAACCCCCCCTTATTTTAAGGGGGGAGAAAGGGGGGTTACTCCTCCCTTTGGTCTCCGACCCAGAGCGGTCTCTGACCCGGAGGGCAAAGGGAGGTGGGGAGGGATTTTAAAAGGTTTATTTTAAACCGTTAAATTGATAACCTTTTTCAAATATTTGACAACCCTTTTGTTCAAACTATATGATACAAGAAAAATCAAGTCAACCATAGCCCCAATCCTCTCCTGCTATGAGGAGAGGGAGAACGACAAGGAGCGCCAGATGAAATTCGTATCCGATGGAGGCTGTTTTGTGTGCGGCGAAAAGAATCCGCACGGATTAAAAATTAAGTTCCAGGTCGACCGGCAGAAGCAGACCATCCACACGACCTTCACGGTGGAGCCAATCTATCAGGGCTGGGATGGAGTCGTTCACGGCGGAATCGTCTGCACCCTTCTGGATGAAGCGATGGCCAATCTGGTTTATGAATTAGGATTAAATGCAATTGCAGCATCCCTGGAGGTCAGATTCAAAAAACCGGCCCCGACCCTTCAACCCCTTCGAATCGATGGAGAAATCACAGAAGTGCATAAGAAATTGGTTAAGGCAAAGGCAAGCGTCGCAAGGGAGGATGGAGCGGTATTGGCCACAGCAACCGCCTCCTTTGTCCGGCAGGGCCTGGAAGGAACTTATTCCGATTGAAGAAACCTCAAAAAGTTCAACCCCAAAATCTTCTCGCGGTCCTCGGTCGAGAGGCCTGATTCTTCCAGCTCCCGAAAATACCTTCGGGGTTGGACCAGCGGAAAGTCCGATCCGAAAATAATCTTCTCCGCGCCCACGATCTTTTTTACAACTCCATAGATCTTCTTCGAATAGAGGAAGGGAGAGGCGGCCGTATCGTAATAGACATTCGCCATTGCTTTCGCAACCTCAGGCATCAGCTCATAGAAGGGAAGCCCCCCTCCCCAGTGGGCCAGCAGGATCTTAAGAGATGGAAAGGCGAGGGCAAACCGGTAGAAGGCCTCCAGAGGAGTCCTTCCCTTGCCGGGATAAGGATGACCGAGATGCTCATTGGTATGGAGAAGGAGAGGAATCCTCTGCTTCTCCATCTCTTTAAAAATCGGCCTCATCGATTCAATATCCTGATCGGTCATCTCCCGATCGTAGAAAGCGATCTCCCCCACTCCCTTTGCCCCATTCTGAATTCCCCGTTTCAACTCCCTGGCTGACCACTCCGGGTCCGAAAAGAGGAGAAGAATGAAAACGATCAATCGATGGGGATAGCGCAGGGCAGAATCGATCAGGTATTGATTATGAAGAGCGCAGAGTTCTTTTTCGTTCCAGGGAAAACCGCAGATCACCGATTGCTCGATCCCCGCCTCATCCATCGACGCAATAACCTCCTCTGCTCCGACAATCTTTGCCTTGGGATTTTTATATACGGAAGAAAATCCTTCGTCCCTTAAACAGAAGGCCTCCCTGTTCTTTTTCATCTCATCAGGAAAGATATGGGTGTGACAGTCGATGATCATGGCTTCCCTTTGGTAAAACCATAATGGCCGAGGGGTTTTCCGAGGCTCCAGTACTCCTGCGCACCCGGGCAGTAAGCCAGTGGAAGGGCTTTCGGAATATCGATCCGGCCACTTTCCTTCTGCACTTCCTCCTTCACATGGAGGGCAATGATCTCGCCGAGAAAGAGATTGTGGCTTCCGAGGGAGATGATCTGTTTGACTTCACACTCCATTTGAACCGGACATTGGTCGATCAATGGCGCTCTCACCTTCTCCGCTGGAACAGCTTTCCATCCCGTCAGATCAAATTTATCCGTCACTCTTCCTGAGACCACCCCGCAGGCATCAACCCCTCTGACCATCTCCTCCAAGGGAAGGTTAACCACAAATTCTTTCGCCTCTTGGATGCACGTATTCGAATATCGTTCCGGTCGAATGGAAATGCCGATCATGGGAGGCTCGGAATTGAGCACTCCTGCCCAGGCGAGCGTGATGATATTGGGTCTTCCCTTTCCATCCACACAGGTGACCAGGACGACCGGCGTGGGAAAGAGTAAGGTCGTAGGTGAAAGACTCTTTCGTCCCATTTTTTCTCCTCCTTTAGAGACTGTGTCGTAAGTCCGTTCATGGTTCGACAGGCTCACCACGAACGGACTATAGTGTATTAGAAATCATTCAGTTAACCGTTTGTCCTGAGCAAGTCGAAGGGCAAACGGTGAATTACGAAACAGTCTGTTAGGGGACCCTGCCTGTTACTGAAAAAGGCTCACATCCCCTTTCCCTTTTCGGATGACTTTTGGAAATTCATCGGTGAGATCAATGATGCTGGAATGCTCGGCAATGATTACTCCGCCGTCGATGACAAGGTCGAGCTTCTTGGCGAAGCGTTCTGCAATTTCGGCGGGATCGTTGTAAAGGCTTTCATCAGTTTTGTAGACGCTGGTGCTGATGATCGGGTGCCCTAATTCCCTCACAAGGCTGAGGCAGATATTATTGTCCGGGATGCGAATGCCAACGGTATTCTGTTTTGTCATGGCAATCTTGGGAACAAGTTTGGTTGCGGTTAAAACAAAGGTATAAGGACCGGGAAGCAGCCTCTTCATCATTTTATAGGCATAATTGGAGACATGGGCATAACGGCTGATGTCCTTCAGGTCGGCGCAGATGAAACTAAGCGGTTTCTTCGCCTCCATCTTCTTCAATCGATGAATCTTCCGTATCGCCTCCTGGTTGAACAGATCACAACCCACTCCATAAACCGTGTCGGTGGGATATCCGATCACACCCCCCTCTTCCAGAACTTCAATTACCCTTCGGACCAGCCTCAACTGCGGATTTTTAGAATTGATGGCAAGGATCATATGCTTAGCTCTCCTTCTCTAATTCGATGATGCGCACCCCATTGATGAACCGCTGGTTAAAATAAGGGGTGTCCAGATTATCCACTCTCACCTCTTTGCCTCGGTAGGAGGCGTGAACGAATTGATTGTTGCCGATATAGATTCCCACATGGGCGTTATTCGCCCAGCGCGTCTTAAAAAAGATCAGATCGCCCTCTTCCAATTCCCCTCTCCCAACTTTTTTGCCGATGCGCAACTGTTCCCGGGCGGTCCTGGGAAGCTGGACATTAAAAATCTCAAAGATCTTTTTTACAAAGGCAGAACAATCGAGCCCCTTCAGCGTGGAACCACCCAGCCGGTAAGGAACCCCTAAAAAGGTTTTAACCACCCTCACAAAGAGACTCCTCTCTTCAGGGTCTCTCCATTTTCCAAGAGGCTCAGAGTCCGTCTGATTCTCACCCTGGGCCTGTTGACTCTCTTTGGCCCCTTCTGCATCTCCAAGCTCTTCTAATTCTTCCTCCCTGTTGATTTTCTGTTTTACCAGAATCAGTATCTGGCCGGTCTTCAAGGCGTTCGTTTGAAGCTCGTTCAACCTTTTGATCTCTTCCACTGAAAGGCCCACCCTCTTTGAAATCGTGTATAGGCTATCCCCCTGTTTTACGATGTAGGATTCGGTCTCGGGTGAAACCCTCTGGACTGCATTTCCGGCTGGCCTCTTTTTCGGATTCGGTATGACGAGAACTTGCTTCGGTTTGAGATAACTTCCTTCCAGACCATTGGCCTCCTTTAAAGCTTCAACGGAGATGCCATACGATTTCGCAATCGTGTAGAGAGAGTCACCGGATTTGACCGTATAGCGCTCTTCTGCCGATAGACCGTTAGGGCAGACCCATACAAACAGGACGACAAGCATCACCCCCAAAAAGCCTAACCGTCCTACCATAAATCCCCTCCTTTCCTGTTGCCGGACATCCCTTCCCTGTTAAAAATGTGGGAATTTTTTGAAAAGGATCAGATTGGATGAGTAGATACGAATAATTTATACAAGGATTGTTTCTATAAGTCAACCGGAACGATCATTCCGGGACGAGGTGAATGCGGATGGAAATTATATTTTCTCTGAGGACCACTGATCTCGAGGGTTCTTTTCCCTTCGCTTCAGGCTCCGTGCTCTTCGCTCCAGCGGCAAGATTTAAATCATCCTTCATCTCTTTTTGAACGGCAGCTTTGGGAGCCGAAGGAGGAAAACCGACCTGGGCCAACTCTTTTTCAAATTCCGTCAAGGTGGAGGCAGGCAGGGAGGCTAATAAAACATCTCCATCTTCTTTTACCACTTCTCCCCCCAATTGCTTTGCCAACTCCTGAATTCGGGAGATGGCTCTCTCCCGGTCGCTGATTTTCAGAGTTATTTCACGGGCTGTTTTTTGGGCAAGAGACATCGTCACCCTTCCAACCCTCTCGCCCTCTCTCCTCTTCTCCTCCAGACGAGGGGCTTCTGCTTTTGCCATCTCCTTCGGACGAACAAGTTCAGTCGTTGCCATCTCTTCTTTCAGGGGAGGGGCAGGCGGTTCCTTATCCTCTTCTTTCATTTTTTGAACAACCTGACCTTTATTGCTTACCTTTTCATCCGCAACAGAGGGTTTGGCTTCTGCAAGATAATTTTCTCGATAGAGTTCAGGGAGGGGCGTGGTCACTTTTTGCCCCTCCTCTTCTTTTAAAACAGGCTCTTTCTTTTCTCTATCCGATTGCAGAACCTCAGGCTTTTCAACAGCCCTCTTCTGAAACATATCAAAGGGGGGCATTTTGGTAAGATAAAGGGCTAAAAAAACGATCATCACCATGGCCGCGGCCTGGACAGGGATTTTCATGGAGCGGAAGAACCGATCCCCTCCACGCCTTTCTCGCCCCTTTCGTTCCTCCCGTTTCTTCTGTATCTCTGAGAGAAACCCTTCTGGCGCCTCCTCTTCTTCGACCGTGTGAAGCCAGTGGATCATCCTGTTGAACTGTTCCCACTCTTTTTGACAATCCTGGCAGGAACCAAGATGTTCTCTGATCCTCTCCTCTTCCGACGGCTTCAATTCCCCTTCAAGTAAGGAGGAGAATTGGTCACGCACCTCATTACATTTCATGGATTTTACCCCAATCATGACTTATAGGTCATCAGGATATCAGGTTATCAGGAGGTGGGTATCAGAAAATCAGGAGATCAGGTTTAAAATTTTATATTTTATCCCTCTGGTTTCCTAATATCCTGGTATCCTGCTTCCTGATTTCCTGTTCACCTGATACCCCTCAAGAACTAATGAATGAACCTCTCCAGAATCCCTTTAAGATCCATTCTGGCCCTGTGAAGCCTTGACTTGATTGTCCCTTCGGGAAGAGAAAGCAACTTCCCTATCTCTTCATAAGAGTACCCCTGGAGGTCCCTTAATACAATCATCTCTCTCTGATCCTCCTTCAATTTTAACAGCCCTTTCTGGACAAACTCCTTGATCATCTTCTTTTCGAAGAGGGTTTCCGGATTACCGGAAGGATCATAGACATGCCTTTCCATCTCTCCATCCTCTGTTTCGATGGGATCGTTCAACGAGTCGGTTTTGAAGTAGTGTCTTCGCTTCAAATATTTCCAGCGGTTTCGGCAATGGTTCAAGGTCATCTGCGTCAGCCAGGGCTCAAATTTGACCTCTTCCCTCAAACCCTTAATCGACTCCAGGACGGAGAGAAAGACCTCCTGGGACAACTCCTTCGCCTCCTCCCTGTTTCCCAACATCCGAAAGGCGATATTAAAAACCTTCTTCTCGTAAGCGAGGACGATCTCCGCAAAGGCGCTCTCGTCTCCTGCCTTACAATTCTCAATCACCTCTTTCTGAACCTTCGGAGAACGCTCCATTAAAAATCCGTATGTCCCCTCTTATATAGACAACGAAAGGATGGATAAAGTTCCAAAAAATAAAAACGAATAACACGAATGGCAGCGAATGACACAAATAGGTTTTATTCGTGAAATTCGTTATCTTTTGGGTTCATTCGTTTCATCATTCGTGAATCTCTCCTTTTTCAAGAATTTCAGTAGTTTGATCAACTTCTGGTCCCGCTCTTTCAAAACATCTGCAATATTCTTCGAGGTATAGTCATAAAACCCTCTTCCTGACTTGACTCCGAAATATCCTTTCTTCACCAACTGGCTCAGGGTTTTAGGACTTCTCTCTTTTGAGACCAGATGGATGGACGGGTTTCTCTCAAAGGTGAGGGCCAGATCCAGTCCCGTATAATCATAGCGTTGAACCACTCCAACGACAGGGATTCTGATCCCGAGACTGCTCTTCACTGCCCTGTCGATCTCCTCGGCTGTGGCATATCCTCCATCCAGGAGGAAGAAGATCTCCCTTGCCATCGCCCTCTGAAGGCGATTGACAATATATCCAGGAATGAACTTCTTCATCACGACCGGCGTCTTCCCCAATTTCAGGAAGATTTCTTTCACTCTTTTGATTGTCACCTCGGATGTCTTAGGCCCCCTGACCAGATCGACCAGAGGGATGAGGTGGGGCGGAGCATACCAGTGGCAGATCAACATCTTTTCGGGACGGATTTTTTTTGTCAGCCGAAAGATATTGAGATAGGAAGTATTGCTGGTGAAGATCGTCCGCTCAGGGCAGAGGCGATTCAGGGTCTGAAAAAGTTCTTTCTTCGCTTTCGGATTTTCGGATATTGCCTCAACAACCAGGTCAGCCTTCTGCGCCACATCGAGGGAAGTGGAGGGATGGATTCGACCCAAAATCTTTGGAATCGATCTCGCATCGATCATCTTCGCATCTTTCAGAGTCCGAAGATTGGCTTGAATCAGCTTGAGGCTTTTTCCGAGAATGTCGTCATTAACATCCACCAGATCGACTTCATATCCGCCCTGTGCAAAAACCAGGGCAATCGAGTGGCCCATGGTCCCCGCACCCACAACCAATATCCTTCTTATTTCATCGGTCGTCATTAAATTCTCCCTCATGAAATATTAATACTCTACGCCTCTTCGGGGCAGGTATTAACAGTCTCAGAACCGAATTGACATAAACATTGGAAAATCTCCCCTCCCCCCTCTTTGTCAAAGAGGGGTAATCCCTCCCTTAGGAAAAGGGAGGTTAGGAGGGATTTTACAAATCGATGTCTTGACTATTTTGAGACTGTTATTATTTCCTGGTAGCCGCACCCTTCCCGCTGCGCCGGAGCCTGCCGCGACAGTGCGCGAACACGGCGGGCGCATGCGAGGCGAGTAGGTTGCGTTTCAGGGTCGGTATTACATTGGAGGCCGATACGCAGGCTCCTGCGGCAGGGCCTTCGGCTACCATTTGGTTTTCCCAAAGATCTTTAGATACTTCTTCGACTTCTCATAAGCTTCGCTCCACTGTTCCCTGGACCGCCTCATTGCTTCCTCATCCAGTTTTTTGACGACCTTGCCTGGAATCCCGAGAACGAGTGACTCTTCAGGAACTTTCATCCCAGGAGGCACGACACTTCCGCTCCCGATGACCGAATTCTTCCCCACCTCTGCTCCATCGAGCACGATCGCTCCGATTCCAACAACCGCCCCTTCCCTGACAATACATCCGTGGAGGATGACCCCGTGACTGATCAATACGTCCCGCTCAATGATGACTGGCCGGCCCGTCGGAGACTCGATCAAAACCTTATCGAGAATGACCGAACGCTCTCCCACGACGATTCGATCGCTATCCGCCCTCAAAAGCGCAAAGGGCCAGATGCTCACCTCTTTCTCCAGGATGACTTCTCCGATCAGCCTCGCCGAGGGATCGATGAATACGGTTTCATCAAATTGGGGAGATTTTCCTTCAAAGGGAGTGATTGGATCAAAGTTGATTAAATGGGATGACATTGGCTTGCTCCTTCGAGTGAGAAATCGTTCGCTATTTTATTCCTGTTCAAAGATGGCTGCAATGCCCAGCCCGCCGCCGCCGCAGATCGATTCGAGGCCGAATCGACTGCTCCGCCGCTTCATCTCATGAAGGAGGGTAACCAGCACCCTCGTTCCAGTACAGGCAATGGGATGGCCAAGTGAGATGCCGGAGCCGTTTACATTGATCCTGAGATAGTCCCTCCCGGAAAGGTTCAACAGCTTCAGATCTGCCAGAACCTGAGCGGCAAAGGCCTCCTGAATTTCGATTAAATCCATCTGATCGATCTTCAACCCTGTCCTCTCCAGGACTTTCTTGACAGCGAGGTCCACTGCCCGATAGGTGTATCGTGGGTCCACACCCGCAACGGCAAACTCCCTGATTGAGGCCAGAGGCTTCAGGCCCAGCGCCTCGGCCTTCTCTTCAGAAGTGATGACGCAGGCTGCCGCACCATCGTTTTCGGAAGAGGAATTCCCTGCCGTGCAGACCCCTCCTAAGACGGGTTGAAGTCTCGATAGCTGCTCAAAGGTCGTATCCTGCCTTGGCGTCTCATCCCGGTCAAATAACATCACCCCTTTTTTCTCTTGAGGGATGGGAACAGCCACGATCTCCTCCTTAAACCTGCTTGATTCCATGGCATCGCATGCCTTCCGGTGGCTCTCTAAAGCCCAGCGGTCGCAATCCTCCCTTGAAATCCCCTCCTCCTTTGCCGCTGTTTCTGCCCAGGACATCATCGTTGGCAGGACTCCATATCTCTCTTCAGGCTGGGACATCACCCTTGCCCGTTGAATCCGGTCATAGAGTGGAATGCCCCACCGGGAAAGGTCCCCATGACCTTTCGGCATTCCCTTTTTGCCGCCGATCCCCCATTTGATTTCACCCGGAAGGTAGAACTCCGCACTGCTCATGCTCTCCACGCCGCCTGCCACCACAATCTCCGCATGGCCCGACTGGACAGCCATGGCTGCAGAGCAGATCACATCCAGTCCGGTGCAACAGCGCCGGTCCAGTGTGATTCCGGGAATCGATTCCGGCCATCCTGCCTTGAGAAGCGACATCCGGGCAATATTCACATACTCGCCATTTTGGTAGGCCTGGCCCAGAATGACCTCGTCAACCTGACCCGGATCCAATCCGGCTCTCTTGACCGCCTCATTCAAGACCAGCGCTCCCAGATCATAAGCAGGAATGTCTTTCAACATTCCCAAGTACCTCCCGATCGGTGTCCGAACTGCGCTGACGATCACTGCTTTTTTCAAACGATTCTCCTTTTTTTAAAAAGTGTATGTCTGTAAATATCGTCTTCCGTCATGCCGGACTAGATCCGGCATCCAGACATGGTTCTGACAATTGCTTGAAACCACCTCTAAAACTGGATTCCGGCTTTCGCCGGAATGACGACCCTGATTGAAAAGAGAAATTTATAAACAGACCCTAACTGTCCATTCTCCTAAGATGAGTTTAAGGTTTTATTCCAGAACGATGCCAATACTTCTGCATAAGGATGACGATGACCAGTAAAACCAATCCAATCGCATCTGTATAGATACCGGGTTTGATCAGGAAAATGGCTCCGGAAACGAGCATCGCCCTCTCAAGATAGCTCGCCTCTTTTAATAACCATCCCATCAATCCGGCTGAAAGAAGGACAACGCCGATCGATGCGGAGATGATGGTGGTAACAATGCTCGTTGAAGAGCCGATGAGCAGAAGCGAAGGACCATAGACAAACATAAAGGGCACGACGAAGCCTGTGGCTCCAATTTTCATTGCCTCGATACCTGTTTTCCATATGTTCGAACCACTGATGCCCGCAGCCGCATAGACCGCCATAGCGACTGGCGGCGTGATGGCGGAGATGATGGCAAAATAAAAAACGAAGAGATGGGCCGCAATCACCGGCACACCCAATTTGATGAGAGCGGGGATGAGCAACGCCGCTTGGACGATATAGGCCGCTGTCGTGGGAAGTCCCATACCGAGAATAATCCCCGCAATCATCGTAAAGATGAGAGCGGGAGCAAGGGAGTCGCCAGCGATGAAAAGGATCAGACTGGTAAACTTGAGACCCAATCCTGTTAAATTGATCACGCCCACCACTATACCTGCGCAGGCGCAGGCCGCAGCAACAGGAAGCATATTCTTCGCCCCGAGCTCAAGGGCTTCCAGAATCTTTCTCAACCCCATGCGGGTCTCCGTCCTGAGGAGAGAAACAATCAGTGTTGCAATGATGGCATAGATGCAGGCATACATCGGCGTGTAGCCCGCCAGCATGAAGAAGATAATCACAATTAGGGGAACGAAGAGATGGCCTTTCGTCAGGATGACCCAGTTCAGGACCGGTCTCTCCGACTTGGGGATGCCCAGCAATCCCGTCTTGCTTGCCTCAAAATGGATAGCCATAAAAAGGGCAAGATAATAAAGAAGAGCCGGGATCAAAGCATGTTTACATATCTGGAGGTAAGAAATTCCCGTATATTCAGCGATAACAAATGCGGCCGCACCCATGACCGGTGGCATGATCTGCCCTCCGGTAGAAGCTGTTGCTTCTACGGCAGCGGCAAAATCATGTTTGAACCCCGTTCTTTTCATCAGGGGAATGGTCAACCAGCCATCGACCATCACATTGGCCACCGCACTCCCGGAGATCGTTCCGAAGAGACTGCTCGATACCACAGAGATCTTCCCAGGCCCTCCCTTTGCGCCGCCTACCAGAGAGGTGGCAAAGTCCATAAAAAATTTTCCTGTGCCTGACTGCTCTAAAAAAGCGCCGAAGATGACAAAAAGGATCACATAGGTGGCAGAAACTCCGAGCGGAATGCCAAAAATTCCCTCTGTAGTTAAATAGAGCTGGTCAATCAGAGTCTCAATCGTAAAACCCGTATGGCGCATCAATCCCGGCAGGTAATTTCCGAAAAGGGCGTAGAGGAGGAATACCGATGCGGTAATGGGCAGGGCCAGCCCTATCGTCCTTCTCGCCGCCTCAAGGAGGATTAAAGTCAAAATCACGCCCATGGTGAGATCCCATGTGCTGACAGGATGGACATAGGGATAGCGTGTTACGATATATTCATAATTGAGAAAGATGTAGCCCAGAGACAAGAGGATCAAAAGAAGGAGGATGAGGTCGAAAAATATCTTTCCATTCTTCTTTTTTTCTCCGCTGGTGATGCCCGCCAGAACGATCAGAACAAGGGTGAAGAGGAGATGGATGGAACGGTGCATCATTGCCTCCGGCGCGCCGAAGGCTCCTGCATGGAGATGGTAGGCTGACATGAGAACAGCGATCACCCACATCACCTTTTTCACAATGCGAATAAAATGTTCCATGTTTTTCACCTATAGAAAAGGCGGGAATGACCCCATTCCCGCCTCATACGTTTTTGATGCAACGCAGTGAAAAAATGACCGTAGGCCCCTTATTTAATGACCCCTTTTTCTTTATAATATTTTAGGGCACCGGGATGAAAAGGAACGCCAATGTCAAGGGCAAGGTCTTTGACGGTTACCCCTTTCATATCTTTGACGACATCTGCCAATCGTTCTACATTCTCAGAAAGGATCTTCGTGATATTATAAACCAGTGGCTCTGGCAATTTTGCGCTGACCACCAGGTGGGTGAAATATCCTACGGTGATCGTATCGTAATTGACACCCGGATAAGTTCCTGAAGGGATGATCCGTTTCAGGTAACCCACATTCATCTTCTGGAGTTCCCTGATCTTATCCTCAGGAAGAGAGAGAAGCCTGATCTTCTTGGTGGTTGCCAGGTCGAGGATGGAAGAGGCAGGAATAGTGGTTCCCAGAAGATACCCCTGCGCATGGCCATCTTTCATCAGAGAAACGGCATCCGCATAACTTACATGGTTCACCTTGCTCATATCCTTATAAGATAGACCGTGGATCTGAAAAACCTGTTGTGCCAAAAGTTCACCCGTATGACCTTTGGGTCCAGGACAGATTCCTTTTCCCTTAAGGTCTGCAGGCGATTTGATCCCCGAGTCTTCGAGGACGACCATCTGAAAGTACTGGGGGTAAAGGTTGGCTAATTGCATAACATTCTTAGTGGGTGCCTTGAAGGGTTCTCTCCCTGCAACCCCATCCACGCTGGAGGACGAATTTCCAAAACCGATATCCGCCTTACCCTCCTGAACACCAACCACATTGGCCATACCTCCACCCGGTGAAACGGAAACCGTTGTTCCCGGAATATTCTTCTGGATCAACTCCGCAATGGCGCCACCCAGTGGAACCCATGACCCTCCCATTGGTCCGGTCATCATCTTCAAATCGACCTTCTCCTTACCGAAAGACATAATTGGAAACATTAAAAGAACAACTAACCCTAACCCCAAGCTGATCAATTTTGTCACTTTCATTGTCACCCTCCTTTATTTGCTTTAATGCCTCTCATTAACCACAAATTGCCATTCATGTCAAGAAGTTTCAAATGCCCAATGCTTAATACTACAGCGGCTTTTTTCGTCATTCCCGTGAAAACGGGAATCCAGGATGTATATTGGCTAATAAAACCTTCTGGATACCCGCTTTCGCGGGTATGACGGACGGGCTGAAGTGCTTTTCTTGTTTACATAGTGTCGTTATTTCATAAAAAAGTCGCTGTTGTATTAAGAATGATAACCACCTTGATCGGGTCTTCTCCTTCGATCTCACCTCCTGCAACCCTCACCGCCTTCTCAGCCTCTTCTAACGGAAACCGGTGCGTCACCATCGTCTCCAGAGGCCACCCCCCTGATTCTGCAAGTTTGATGGCAGGAAGAACAGATCGAAAATCATGGCTGAAGGCACCCTGCACTCTCACTTCTTTGTAAACAATCTTATCGAGGACTAAAGGAATTTCTCGATCCATACCATAAAGTCCGGGGAGGATGACTGTCCCTTTCTTCTTCACCAGATCGATGGCAGTGATCGCTCCTTTCGGGCTTCCAGTCACATCCATGACAAGGTCAGCCATCCTTCCTTCTGTGATCTCTCTCACCCTTTCGACCGGATCACCCTTCTCGATATCGATGATCTCATCCGCTCCAAAGGTCTTTGCCAGTTCGAATCGAATCCGATCCCTTGTCATTCCAGTCACGATCACCTTCTGTGCGCCCGCTTCCCTGGCTGCGATCACGCCTGCAAGTCCCTGTTGTCCCGGCCCCTCAATCACAACGATATCCCCTTTCCTAACTCCGCCGATCATCTGAACCCATCTGACTGCATTCCCCAGGACCGCACAGACCAGAACCCCGACTTCGGGCAGAAGGTCCTGTGAGACCTTGTGAACCATAGCCCTCGGAGGAAGGTAGAGATACTCGCTATAAGCACCCCAGAGGTGCGGCGGGTCTTTACAGGAGATCATCGACCCGTAGGTGAACATGGCCTCGCATTGGATATAATTCCCCTGCTGACAATAAAAGCATTCTCCGCATCCGAATGCATACTCAACGATCGCCCGGTCCCCCTCTTTCAGGCTCCATCTTTTGGATGCTTCTCCCCCGACCTCGGCGATCGTCCCGAAGATCTCATGGCCCATGATGATGGGATAGGGTCGGGGAGCCCGTGTAGTCTTTCCCCGAAACATGCCCACATCCGAACCACAGACCCCAACCATCTCCACTTTAAGGAGTCCCTCTTCCGGTCCGATTGAAGGAATGGGAAACTCCCTCAAAACCATTCTCCCGGGTGCTTCAAGAACCATCGCCCTTGACTTTGGGGTCAGCCCTTGACATTGGACATTTATTTTCAAGTATTCTCTTGGCATCTCTTATGAACAAGCTTCGTATAGATTTATACGCTTCCCGATTTGTCCAATGTCAAGGGCTGACCCCAGTATTTCTGGTGGAGAAAGATGGCAATAAGGATGCCGCCTCCCAGAATATCCGAGACAATGCCCGGTTTGATCAGGGTGAACGCCGCAACAAAAAGGAGGAGCCTTGAGAACCAGTTCAATCTGCTGATCATATGGCCCTGGATGGCAGAGCCAAGAGCCAGACATCCGATGATGGCTGTCAGGAATGCGGAGAGAATATGAAGCAGGTCTCCTTTCCAGATGAGAACAGGATAGTAGACGAAGAGAAAGGGAATGAAATAGGCAATGGCCGCGAGCCTCATGGCTAAAAATGCGGTGGCAAAAGGTGGAGATCCAGCAATCCCTGCTCCGGCATAGGCAGTCAGGGCCTCCGGAGGCGTGATGGTCGAGATGCAAGCGTAATAAAAAACGAACATGTGAGCAGCCAGAGGATCAACGCCCAGCTTGATCAGGACCGGTCCTCCTAAGATCACTGTGAGGATATAGGCGGCAGAAGTGGTTAAACCAAGGCCCATGATCATTGAGGTGAACATAACGGCGACCAACGCTAAGATAAGTTCTCCCTTACATGCTTCGATCACAAGAGTGGAGAACTTCAATCCAAGGCCAGTCTGCGTAACCACGCCGATGATGATTCCAGCGCAGGCGCAGGCTAAAGCCACCTCCCTCGATGTCATCGCCCCTTGTTTAAGGGCTGAAATAAACTTTTTAAAACCGATCCTTGTCTCCCTCCTGAAAAAACTCATTCCCATGACCGCCCAGATCGACCAGAAACCCGCCTTCATAGGCGAATACCCGATGACAAGAAGGTAAACGAGAAGAAAAGCAGGCAGGACGAGATGTCCCTTCTGGAAAATCACCTTTTTCAGCCTGGGCAACTGCTCCTTCGGGATTCCTTTTAGGCCCAGTTTTAATGCCTCGAGATGGACCATATAAAAGAGGGCGAAGTAGTAGAGGATTGCAGGGATCATGGCCCCAAGACAGACCCGGATATAGGGAATTCCAAGCATATCAGCCATGATAAAAGCCGCGGCTCCCATCACCGGCGGCATGAGCTGGCCTCCGGTCGATGCCACCGCCTCCACAGCCCCTGCAAACTTAGGTTCATATCCGATCTTCTTCATCAGAGGGATCGTAAAGGAGCCCGTGCTCACCACATTGGCCACCGAACTTCCTGAGATCGTCCCGAAGAAACCGCTGCTGACAATCGCCACTTTGGCAGGGCCCCCTCTCCAATTTCCGGTGAGGGCGTTAGCAAAATCAATAAAGAACTCTCCTGTCCCTGAAGCGACGAGAAAGGCTGCAAAGAGGATAAAGATGAAGATGAAACTTGCGGAGACGCCGAGTGGAACGGTGAAGAGCCCCTCCGTGGTGACAAACTGATAGGCTATAAAACTTTCCAGATCCACGCCCTTATGCCCCCACAACCCCGGAATCCGGTCACCCAAAAGGGCATAAAGGATGCCCACAAGGGCGATGATGGGAAGCGACCACCCAAGAGACCTTCTCGTTGCCTCAAGGACGAGGAGGATGAGGATTCCGCCCATGATCAGATCGTATGTTGTCGTGGCGCCTCCCCTCATGACGATCTCTCTGAATTGCAAAACGAGATAGACGACGGTCGCCAGACTGAGAAGGAATAGAAAAAAATCCCACAGGGTGAGGAGTTTCGACTGGGTGGCCTTCTCAGGGTCCTTTCCTCCCATTGTCGGAAAAGTCAAAAAGATGAGGAGGAGGGCAAAAAGGAGGTGGATGGAACGCTGGACAATGGCTGAGAAGAGTCCGAACTGAGCTGTATAGAGGTGGAAGATCGACATCCCGATGGCGGTTAGAGTGATGAGGTGACTTTTTCGAATAAGTCCCATAGAACTGTCCTCTTCTTCAGTTTGATCTCTACGATCTCGAAAGGTTCGATCCCATCCGAGAGGTGAAAGGTTTTACCTTTGAAGATGAGCTTATGATTGGCCAGATCTCTCGACCCCATCATGAACTGAATCTTCTTCCTCGCCTCATTGATATCCCTTAACTCTCCCACACCATCCGCCCGGAGATGGAAATTGGGATAGGCAAATCCTCCGCCATTGAGATGGGATTGGAATGTCATATCCCGTAAAAGAATCTTCGAGTCGGAGCCGATCGAATAATTCTCCTGAAAAAAGGCCCGATCATAGGAGTGTAAAAACCGGATGCTAAACCTGTCCCCTGAAGAGACGGGAAGCGAGAGAAAGGCATCAGGCCTGCCCTCGCTTGAAACCTCTAAGCGATAGACAGGCCACAACACCCCAACCAACATCGCTATGATGCCTACGCCTATAGCTATCCTCAACAAGATGGACCCTTTTTTCGTTTTCAGGGAAGCTCTAATAATTCCATATTCGTCACTCCTGCCCCGTATCGAAGTACGGGGTAAACTCCAGCGGGAGTCCAGTAATGTCAAAAGTTTCTGGATTCCGGTCGTTGCGACTCGAAACCGAGCCTTCGCCGGAATGACATTTTAGAGGTAGTCTTCATTTTTAACTGACTACTGATCACTGATTATTTCATAACTCCTCTTTCCTTGAAGAATCGAATCGCCCCCGGATGGAGGGGAACCGACATCCCTTTGGTGGCATTGGCCAGGGTGATCTCCTTGAACATGGCATGGATGGCATCCAGCTCTCCCTTATTATCAAAAATTGCCTTCAAAATATGATAGGCGAGGTCGCCGGTGCAATCCTTGTGTACAATGAAGAAACCCATCCAGCCCAGGGTATGATGCTCCTTTGCCATTCCCGGGTAGGTCCCTGAAGGGATCGTCCTCGGAAAATAGGCAGGAAATTTCTTATTGATCCTCTCCCCAACTTCAGGCTCAATATCAAGAAACCTGATCTTTTTATACCGGGTCAATTCGACCAGGGTGGGCGCAGGCGTCCCGAGGGTGACAATTCCCACCTCAATATTCCCATCCTTCATTGCAGCAGTGGCCTCCGTATGGGAGAGGAACTGTTCCTGAATATCATCATACGTGATCCCGTACTCTTTTAAGACATACCTCGCCATCACCTCTGTCCCGCTCCCGGGTGGTCCCACTGCCACCTTGGGGTTCTTCCCTTTGATCTCGGAAATGCTCTTGATCGGAGATTTCTCCTCCACATAAATCTGGATGTCGATGGGATAGGTTGAAAAGAGCCCCCGGATCTCTTCCACTTTTCCATCTTTGAACATCTCCTGTCCATTGAAGGCATAGAAGGCGATGTCAGGCATGGTCAGGGCGAGATCCTGTTTATTCTTCGAAATGGCCCTGATGTTTTCAATCGAGGCTCCGGAAGGAATGGCCGTAGATGTCACCCCTTTGATATGCTTGTTGATAATGCCTGAAACTCCTCCTCCCAGAAGGTACCATGTCCCTCCGGTGCTCGCTGTCCCGATGACCAACCGCTTCTCCTGGGCCTGACCCATGCTTACCATCACAGTCAATAAGAATACCGCTATTAAAAAGGCTGATCGTTTCATCGTCCCGCTCCTTTCTTTAAATACCTCTCCCTCAATATGGTTTTAAGGACCTTCCCCGAAGGGTTTCTGGGAAGGCTTTCCACGAACTCCACTGACTTCGGCTTCTTGTAACTGGCAAGATGACTTTTGCAGTATTCGATCACCTCCTCTTCTGTCATCATCTCTCCCCTCTTTAAAACGATGACCGCCCTGACCGATTCCCCCCAGAGTGGATCAGGGATTCCGATGATGGCCGCATCATCAATCCTGGGATGACTGTAAAGGATCTCTTCAACCTCACGCGGATAGATGTTCTCTCCCCCACTAACGATCATATCCTTTTTCCGGTCAACGATATAGATGAATCCCTCCTCATCTATCCGGGCCAGATCTCCTGTGTGAAGCCATCCGCCCCGGAGAGCCTCCCGGGTAGCCTCTTCATCCTTATAATACCCCTTCATCACATTGGGACCGCGGCAGATCACTTCCCCGACTTCTCCCATCGGGAGATCCCGATCCTGATCATCCACAATTCTCACTTCCAGGAAGGGAACAGCCGGCCCCACACATTCCTTTTTTTTCAGAGAGTCCTTTGCCTTTAGGATGGCAATCGAGGGCGTAGCCTCGGTGCACCCATAAACATCATAAATACCGGAGAGATTGGGAAAGAGTTTTGTCAGCCTCTCTTTTGTTTCATTCGGAAGGATGGAGGCCCCGGTGGTGCATTTGGTGATCGAATGGGTGTCATACCGTCCCTCAGGAAGCGAGAGCATCAGATGGTAGGCCGAAGGAGCGCCTGAGATGACCGTCACCCTCTCCTTTTCGATGACCTCCATCACCTTTTCCGGATCAAATTCTTTGACGAGGACGCTGGTTCCTGCCATCGCCACACGGGTGAGGAAATGGTTATTGAGAGCAGCGGTGTGATAGAGGGGGCCGATGACGAGTGACGTCTCTCCTTCCTTCTCCTCCCTTCCCAGGATGGTATTGAAAAGGTTCCAGAGGAGGTTCTCATGGGTGAGAAGCGCCCCTTTCGGCTTCCCTGTGGTCCCGGAGGTATACATCAATTGGCATTCATCCTTCTCGGAGAGAGAAATATCCGGTTCCTGAGAAATGGGCTCTTTTAAAAAAGTTTCGTAGTTCAAAATGGAAGGAGGAGCAGACTCCCCGATGGAAAAATAGAATTCCACTTTTTTTAGCCTGGGCCGGATCTTCTCAACGAGTCCTGAAAACTCCTCTCCATAGACAAAAAAACGGGCGTCGGAATGGTCGAGGATATAGAAAACCTCCTCTTCGATAAACCTGAAATTGATCGGCGTGAAGACGCCGCCCGTCTTTGCCGAGGCAAAGAGAATCTCAACAAGGGGAATGGAATTGAAGAGAAGGACAGCCACCTTGTCGCCCTTCTTCAATCCGAGATGGAGCAATCCATTGGCCAGTCGATTGGTGCTATCATTGAACTCCTGATAAGTCATCCGCTCTCGTTCACAGATGAGTGCGATCCGCCGAGGGAATTTATGAGCTGTAAAAGTGAGAATTTGTCCTACATTCATTGAGGCCTCCCTCTTGTCTGTGTGACTCTATACAAAATGGCTTCATTCGTCAAGCGAGAAACAACAAAAAAAATTTGACATCAAGGAGATATTATAATAACTTATGTGAAAAAAAGAACAGCAAGGGTAATTTTTATTTTTTGAATTGCACTTCATCAAGCAGGAGGAAACTATGGAAATTAAGAAGATTGGCGTGTTGGGGGCTGGTTCAATGGGGAATGGGATTGCTCAGGTAGCAGCCCAGGCTGGGTATCAGGTGATAATGAGGGACATCGAAGACCGTTTTGTTGAGAACGGCCTTAAAGCCATCGATAAGTTTCTTGCCAAAAGCGTCGAAAAGGGAAAGATGACCGAAGAACAGAAAAAAGGGGTTCTCTCTCGAATTAAAGGGACGACCCGGGTGGAAGATTTAAAGGATGTCGATTTTGTCATCGAAGCGGTCTTTGAAGACCTCGAATTGAAGAGGGGCGTCTTTAAAGCGCTCGATGAAATAACCGGGCCGCATGTCATCCTGACGACCAACACCTCATCGATGTCTGTGACAGAGATTGCCATGGCCACGAAAAGGCCTGAAAAGGTGGCAGGGATGCATTTTTTCAATCCGGCCCCAATCATGAAATTAGTTGAGGTGATCAGAGGATATTACACCAATGACGAGACCACCCAGGTTGTCATGGAGATGTCTAAAAAGATGGGAAAGGAGCCCGTCGAGGTTAAGAAGGATACCCCGGGATTTATTGTTAACCGACTCATGATCCCCCATTTTTTAGAGGCCATTCGCATGGCAGAGGAAGGGGTTGCCTCGATTGAGGACATTGATAAGGCAGTCAAGCTTGGGCTCAACTATCCCATGGGGCCATTTGAATTGATGGACCTCACAGGCGCTGACATTGCCCTTCATGTAACGGAATACCTCTACAAGGAATTGAACAAGGAGAGCAAGTGGTCCACCCCTACCCTGTTGAGGTCAATGATCCGTGCCGGAAAATTGGGAAGAAAAACAAAAGGGGGCTGGTATCAATATTAACAATACGTGCACGTGACCGTGCCTTGTGTCCGTAAAAAATAGACGAGAGTGCACTGGTCTTTTCATTATGAATGACGGACACGGAGGTCGGACACGGACACGCAATAAAGGAGGAAAACTCATGACCAGATTAAACAAAGCCTATATTCCATTTCGGGGTTACTACTCATCCCCATTCTGCCGCTGGCAAGGAAGTTTTGCCAATGAAAATGCCATTACATTGGGAGCGGCAACCGCCAACCGGTGGTTTAAAAAGAGAAAACTGGATCCAACCATCATCGATTATCTCTACTTCGGGACCACTATTCCTCAGCACCGCATGTTTTATAGCCATACCTGGTCGGCCGCCATGCTCGTCGAAGGCGCAAAGGATGTGCCGGCTCTCATGATCCATCAGGCATGCACGACTTCAACAACCGCCATCTATCTTGCCGCCCAGAACATCGAACTCGGAGCCTATCAAACAGGTTATGCCCTATTGTCCGATCGCTGTTCGAATGGTCCCCATACGGTCTGGGCGAATCCGCTCGGTCCTGGCGGAGAGGTTGAGTCGGAAAACTGGATGATGGACAATTTTAACAGAGATCCATGGGCCGGATTTAAAATGATTCAAACCGCTGAAAATGTGGCTAAAACCATCGGGGTCACTAAAGAGGAATGTGACGCAGTCACCCTGAGGAGGTATCAGCAATATCTTGACTCCACGGCCAATGACCGGGCGTTTCAGAAGAGATATATGTTCCCCGTAGAAGTGAAGGCAGGCAAAAAAGAAGTAAAACTCATTGAGGCGGATGAGGGAATAACCCCCACCTCAGCCGAAGGCCTTGCCAAACTGACACCGGTCGAACCGGGTGGCGTTCTCACTTATGGCTCCCAGACTCATCCTGCGGATGGAAATTGCGGGTTTATTGTCACCACACGGGAAAAGGCAAAAGAGTGGAGCGAGGACAAGAAGATCGAGATTCAGATCCTTTCCTACGGTTTTGCGAGAGCAAAAAGGGGTTATATGGCAGCAGCGCCTGTCCCTGCCTCTGAGATGGCTCTCAAAGATGCCGGAATAACCGTAAAAGACCTCAAGGCCGTAAAGACGCATAGCCCCTTTGTTGTGAATGACATCTATATGGCGAAAATGATGGGAATGGATCCCTACTGGATGAACAATTATGGAAACTCTATGATCTATGGCCATCCACAGGGACCTACGGCAGGAAGACTCATCGCTGAATTGATCGAGGAGATCGTCCTGCTCGGCGGAGGCTATGGCCTGTGGGCCGGATGTGCGGCAGGGGACACGGGAGCCGCCATGGTCTTTAAGATTGGATAGAAAGATTCTTCAACAAGATCAAGACATCGGTCCTAACCGTTCACCCTTAGGCTCTCGAAGGGTGAACGGTCGGATCTGATGGAAGCACTGAATGGGCCTTCCTCAAGTATCCTTTAAAACTGACCGGTGAGGAAATGGGATCTATTTTATCAAAAATCAAACCCCTTCTCATTTCTGTCATCCTGATCCTTCACCTTCCTCTTTCCGTTTTCGGGGCAGCCATTACCGATATCCGGTTCTGGTCTGCCCCGGATCACACCCGCGTGGTCCTGGATCTTACAGAACCGCCCCGGTATGAGAGTTCCTCCCAGGAAAACCCTCCGCTATACCAGGTTGAATTAACTGGCATCACCTCTCTGCCGAAAAAGAGAGAACTGGAAGTTAAGGATAAATACCTTCTCAAAATCAGCCTGACCGATCTTGGAAAAGGAAAGGCAAGGCTGGCACTTTATCAGAAGACTCCTCTCCAGCCGAATATCTTCGCGCTCAAGCCTGATCTTGGAAAGACCCATCGGCTCGTCATCGATCTCATCGATGTCGGACAGGAGACAAAGGATCAGGAGGAAAGGCAGAAACAGAAGGAGGTCAGATCGAAGGGCATAAAGATCGTCGTCATCGATCCCGGCCATGGCGGAGAGGACCCTGGAGCTGTGGGACCCCGCAAAACGATGGAGAAGGATATCGTGTTGAAGGTCGGGGAAAAGGCGATTCATCTCCTCAATCAACAGAAAGAGGTGAAGGCTTTCCTGACACGGAAAGGGGATTATTTTGTTCCCCTCGAACAGAGGGTAAGAATAGCAAGGGAGTATGGCGCCGACCTCTTCATCAGCCTGCACGCCGATGGAAGCTTTAACCCTCAGGCCAGAGGCTCCTCTGTTTACTGTCTCTCCCTTTCTGGCGCCTCGGATCAAGCCGCCAAACTCCTCGCCGATAAGGAGAATATGTCCAATATCCTGGGAGGGGCTTTTCTGAGGCCTGCCTCTCTCAGCAAAGACCCAAATTTAAACCAGATTCTCCTCGACCTGATGCAGAACAATTCGATGAAGGAAAGCTTCCGGTTCGCCGAATTGACTCTTGACGAAATGAAGGAAATTCATCCTCTGAAATATCCCTCCTACCGGCAGGCCAATTTTATCGTACTAAGGGCGCCGGATATTCCTTCGGTCCTGGTTGAAGTGGCCTTCATCACCAATAAAGACGATGAACGCCTCCTCAACCAAAGTGGATTCCAGGAAAAAATAGCCAAATACCTTGTCAACGCCATCCTCAAATATTTCAATTGATCCTGGGTCAGCCCTTGACATTGGACAATTTTCATAATTTCTTTTTGTGTAACACTTTAGCTCTTTGAAAAAAGCTCTTTGACAACCGAATAAAGAAAAAGCTGGCGTCAGATTCAACAATGTTGTATAACGTTCTCCAGGAGCAAGGAGAGCGTTATGGAGTCAGTCGTCTTCCGGTACCGGTGCCGGGATATTGAGCCTCAAGACATTTGCTTCATCCAGAGGACGATTTCTCAATTCTACGGGAAAGGGAGGTCCCATATCTCCAGAGCTTTATGCAAAGCCTGGGGATGGATGCAACCCAATGGCAAGCTCAAGGAATACGCAGCCCGGGATCT
>JAGXTA010000175.1 GCA_018333535.1 Deltaproteobacteria bacterium
GACTATAACGTCCGCAATGAGGATGTCTCTCTTGACGCCCTAAAACTTCGAGGCTATGACCGAAATGGTTGGCCCTTCGCCCCTTGTGGAGTCCTCTGCCGACCCAATGGATTCGATTATCAATTCCAAAGAGCAACTTTCACTTGCCAAAGGCAGTGTGTCCTCTCCAATGAATCGCGATTAAAAGAGTACTCCGATTCCTGTCCCTTCTTCATTAATTACCACGGATTCATCAAACATATGTCCATCAAACAACATCCCAGACTCATCACCGAAGTCATCCGTGGAACCCCTCGCTATCAAAAACTCCGATCCCTCCGCCCTGCTTCCGAAAGGTTGAATAGCACAGCTAAAGATGATTTGGAAATCCTTGATAAACCAAAAATCAGAGGACGGCAACGAGCCGCTATCCTCGCTCAACTCGCCCTGATGACAATCCTTCTCAAAAGAATCTCTAAGTTTATCATCAAGATCACCCTCGCGGTGAGAAAAGAAAGAATCAAAAATCCAAATGGCTTCATTACCATTCCGGGACCAAAGGTCCCTCAGTTCATCATTAACCTTATTCGGAGGGAATGAAAGGGTCATGGGACTTTACTGTCTTATCGCACATATCTCCTCACCAACCCGAAGGGGATCTTTTCCCTTAAGCCAGTCTAGTCCCGAAAATTCTACCCCTTGCATCCCCTCACCAATCTCTTGAATCCTATAATCCAGGGCTAATCCATCCCTCTCAAATCCTATCTGCCCTGGAAACGCCAATCCATTGCCTTTAAACCGAGTTCTTCAATTGCCTCTGTATCTGAACTTACTGTCAAGACCCCGAAAGAAATTCTTACCTTGTTGAGAAAATAATCTTAATCGAGGGACACGTCCCAATTTCGGGTTAAATACGTTGATCGTTAAGATCGCTGGAAAGTTACGGTCGTTAGTATCGTTGGGTTTGAAGCATTTGGTTTACTCAGTCTGTTCGGTTGATTTGTTCTATCTGGTTTATTCCGTGAGGTGTAAGGTCAAAGCTCAAACAAAGCTTTATTAATTTAACGGCCGTAGTCATCGGAGAAGCGTACGATATCGTCCTCCTCAACATAGTCGCCGTTTTGAACTTCGATGATCTGAAGGGGTATTTCTCCAGGGTTCTCAAGACGATGTTTCGTGTTGATAGGGATATAGGTGCTTTCATTCGTGTGAACCAAGTAGGTTTCATTTTCTTTTGTCACTTTGGCTGTGCCTGCTACTACAACCCAATGCTCACTTCTTCTTTTATGAAGTTGAAGACTTAATCTTGCTTTAGGCTTTAGAACGACTCTTTTAATCTTGTATCCTTGCCCCTTTTCCAATACCGTATAACTTCCCCAGGGCCTCTCAACCGTTTTGTGAATTAGATGCTCTTCGCGACCACTCTGCCTTAATACTTCTACGATTCTTCTCACCTCCTGAACTTGATTTTTTGGAGTCACCAGAGTGGCATCTGGAGTATCAACCACCACCATATCTTTAAGTCCGATAGTAGCAACAAGCCGTTCGCCAGAGAATACGATTGAGTTCTGACTCCCAATATCGATCGTATTTCCTCTGAGGATATTCCCGGCATCGTCTTTTTTAACGATTTCGTCCAGGGCTGCCCAGCTCCCCAGATCAGACCACTGAAAAGTGGCAGGAACCATCAGGACATTCTGACTCCGCTCCATAACGCCATAGTCGATAGAAATGCTCTCTAAATTTGTATAGAGCATTGACCATTGCGGATTGGGAATTGCGCCTGCCTCCCGGACAGGCAGGGATTGTGGAATCGAAGGTTTTTCTGTAGTGAAAAGAAGGGATTCGATTTTTTTTAGGGTTTGGTAAAGGGCGGGGAGGTGGTTTCTGATTTCGGACAGAATTTGGGAAGTTTTCCAGACAAAGATACCGGAGTTCCAGAAATAACTTCCATCGGAGAGATAGCTTATTGCTGTTTGGAGGTCAGGTTTTTCAAAGAAACAGTCCACCTTAAGGAAACCGTTAAGTTCCATCCTCGATGAGTTATCAACCTTGACATATCCATAGCCGGTTTCGGGCTGGCTGGGTTTAATTCCAAAGGTTACGAGATAATCCTCCTCTGCTCCCTGAATAGCCAGTCTCAAATCACTTAGAAATTTCTCCGTATCAGGAATAACGTGGTCAGAGGGCATGACGACCATTATGGATTCAGGAGAGACATGCATGATATGAAGGGCAGCAAGACCGATGGCAGGCGCTGTGTTCCTTCCGATCGGTTCCCTGATGAACTGAATCTCTTTCGCCATCGGTCCCAGGGGTTCGAGATGAAATTTTATGTCCTGGGCCTTGTCTTCGGTTGTCACAATCCATATGTTCTCAGGAGGGACAAAGCCATTGATCCGCTTGATTGTCTGCCGGAGGAGAGTATCCTCTCCAACAATCTGGAGCATCTGTTTGGGACATGTCTCACGACTCAAGGGCCAGAATCGAGTGCCAGAACCACCAGCAAGGATAATGGCATAAACGTCAGTGAGTGATTGGGGCATTGGGATATTCCGTGATAGCGTCAAAATAGAGTAAATGCGTTAATGCGTGTAAGCGTTTGAAGCGTTTATAGTTTGGAACTATAGGATCGTTTATCCCGTTCAGTTTTGGTCTGGTGAACGGCTCATGAAGCTGATTGTTTTTTGAGGAAGGAATCTCCTCATTTTGTTAGAAAGAAGAAGCCATTGGAGACGAAGGGCAGTTTTATAGATGCCGATTCTCCACAGGACTCTCGCGGCTGGTCCGGGCCTCCGTATGCCCGGGGGTGTCCAGTGTGGCCCTGCAGTGGGAATAAACATTTTCATGTTCTGCTTAATGAAAGTTACGTATTTACGAATTAACGTCTTGGTTAGTCCGGCTGGAATCGTTTTGGTGGTCTCCGCCGTTCTCAAGATGTAGAATATTCAAGGATTTCATTAGTTTTTCGAGCCTCTTCGAGTGAAAATCGAAATTCCTCTGAAGGTTTCGGATCGCAGCAATATGTTCTTCCATTTGATCAAGAATATCTCTCATGAGACTTCCTTCCTAAAGGGGGTAGAACTTACTGTAGAGAGCATAGGGTTAATTGAACCACGAGACCTATCTCGATCAACTCTATCCCGATGCGTCAATAGATGAGATCTTCGAATCTTCTTCATCTTTCATCTTGAAATCTGGAAGTTACTTCAACTCTCCACTAAATTCTGTTGAATCACAACGCGTTTCGTTTGTACATTTCTTCGACAAAGATTTCTCTTAAGTTTTCGAACGGACTCGAATCGGTCCGGGTAGCATCTTCCTCCTTCCATTTTCCTTTGAGCTTTAGAAGTTTATCCTTTCCCATGCGCTCCTTAAGAGTTTCGATGTCTTTATCCGATATTGGAAAAGTGTGGCTTGAAAGTTTCAGGATTTTATCAACTCCTCGTGTAAATCTTACTTTCTGGTAATGAATCTTAAGGTTGAGTCTGGCAAAGATGTAGCATGGGAAAAGAGGTTTAGTTAATCGAACCATTTTCCCGTGGTTATTCCGGTAGGCCTCGACTAACGGAAGAAAGACTTCTATTCCTTGTTTTTGCAGGTTGCTTTTTGCAGGTTGGCCTCAACACGGTGCTCATCTCCAGATTTGGTACGGATAACGTACCACAGGGAGGAATTGTTATGGGTGATATTAGTGTCCATGGTCCTTATCATCACTTCTTCTATGTGGCCTTACTTCTTACGGTGTGACATTGTGGATTTGTCTTTTTTGTAAAAATGAATTGCGAGAAGCATTGCGGAAGCGATACCAACGACGTCGAGCAGAACATCGGTGACTGATGCGTAGCGGTTAGGTATATATGTCTGATGAACCTCGTCGGCAATGGCAACCACAAGGGCAATTAGGCCTGGGAAAACAAAGTTGGGAAATAGGCGTATGGTTTGAACGCTTGGTTCATTAACAATTGTCGTTTGGTTTAATTGGTTCGTTGGATTGTTTGGGTTAGGTTGTTGATTCAAATCGTTATGAGGTGTTTGGGTTTTTAATGCATTGTGTGGTTGCGTCATTGGAACAATAGAAAAGATCAGAAGACCAGTCAAGAGTCCATAAAGTGGTATGTGAAGGAGGCTGTAGGGATTGAATTTAGCTATATTGGAAACCATAGGAGAATCAGAGAATAAAAAGATTGCTGAAATATAAATGACAGAAAGTATGGAAAAGATTACGTTCATCAGTGTAGCCTTTTCTTCGGTTGTGCCAAATGTTTTGGCAGCTAACTTAGAGCATGAGCACATTTGCGCCTCGACACTCTGAACGGAAGCTGCATATCCATCATCCTTTTTCAAAGTTTATTAATAGCCTCTTTCAGATCGGTAAGGTGGAACGGTTTTTCTAAACATGGATTGGGTACTGAGTTTATGAACGCTCTTGTCGGATCGCCTAGGATGTCACCTGTAGAGAAAATGATCCGGTCCTTTAAGATGGGCCACTTCTTTTCAACGATTTCGTAAAAATCGATTCCACTCACCTCCGGCATTTTTATGTCGCAAATTATGAAGTCAAATTCTTCAATGGAGCTTAGTGCTTCCAGGATACTTATCGCAATCTTCGTATCGGTGGCTGTGCTGATTTCACATCCCTGTTCCTCCAGATACATCGATGTCATATTGACAATATTATGGTCGTCATCAATTACGAGCCCCTTCATTCCTTTTAGGTCCCTTTTATCACTTTCGGTCTTCTCTCTTTTCTTACGTTCTACCACGGTAATGGGAAGGGTCACTATGAAGGTTGCTCCCTTTCCCCATTCGTTTTCCTGCCTCATTGTCCCTCCGTGTTCGGCGATGATATGATTAGAAATTGCGAGCTCCTGCCCAGTCACTATTTCTTGTGTTCCACGTCCGTCGTGCGAGATGGTTATTTCTATCTGGTCTTTTATTCTACGAGTTTTTATCTGGATTTCGCCGAATCCCGGGGATTCCGAAACAGCCTTTTCTGCATTGTTAATGAGGTTAAGTAATACCTGTTGGATCTGTTCTGGATCGAGATAGGTAAGGGGGATGTTTGGCGAAAGCTGTTTCACCACGTTAATGTTTTTCGAATTTAGACCTGTAATCTTTTTTTCGAGCACCGCTTCGATTAAAACGTTAATATCCTGGATTTCTCTTCTGGGCCTTTCTTTTTTCATGAGGCTTACGTAATCCCTGACGTTTTGAGATGCTCGCTGAGCTTCCTTAATAATCTCTCCTAATTCTTTCTTTACTTCCGGATCAATTATCCTATTCAGTGAAAGTTGGGCATACCCGATCACAATCGCCAGGGAATTGTTCAACTTATGAATAAGCTCAGGCAAGGCATTTCTAACATTGAATGCTTCTCCCTCAGGTCTCCATTGCCCTTCTCCTCCTAACTGCCCCTCTCTTTTTTTCGCCTCCGTACTATCGAACTCAGAGACAAAAGAGATTTGTTTTCCCATATCTCATTCTCCTCATATAATGTATTTGTTTTTGTTAAAATGGGCCTTAATGGCAACCGAATGACGCTTATTTAATTCTCTCGCCGCTTCGTTGTTCAAAAATTCCTCCACCTTTTTACAGATCGAAATATCACGCAAAGGGAGTTCGTTGTCTTCGGCTAACCATTTGACAGTAATTTCCCCTTTTAATTCTTTAATCTTCACGGTCGTGAAGTAATTGGGTCAATATTAAAGTTCAATGCTGAGTAGTAAAAGTTGTCGTCATCGTTAAAGGTGAAGGGCTTCTACGTCGAGCTCATCTATCTCCACGGAGACAGATTCTTTAAGTAAATCCACCGAGATAACAAGGCGATGTTTTTGGGGGCGACTTTTAAGGAGGATCCCCTCAATACCGATGAGGGGTCCGTTGACGACCCGAACCCTCACTCCCTCTTTCAGATAAGGGAGGGGAGTGATAGCCATACCATTCTTTACCAAGGCCTGAATGGCAAAGATCTGTTCATCAGGAATAGGTATTGGTTTTCCATCATTGCCAAGGATTCGAACCATGCTATCTGTCTTCAATATCTCGAGATGGGCATGAGCATCCATTTTTGAGTGGACAAACAGATAACCGGGGAAAAGAGGAAGGTTGATTCGTTTTCGACGATCTCTTCTGCGGCTCCATCGTTCAACCAGAGGCAGAAAGGTTTCGATCTCCTTCCTGGTAAGGCGCTCACGCACCTTCTGCTCATGTCTTGACTTTGTATAGGTAGCGTACCAGTGCACAGCTCCGCTCCCTCGATTACAAATGCTTCTGTAATCGACCTAACCCTTTGATATTTCTTTCTAATTCCAATTATGTACCTAGGGCTAAGAACCCAATTCGAGAAGAATAAAATCTTCTTTTAAGCCGATCTATCCCTTCTCCTGGCAAGCCCGATTCGAAGAACCATGGCTAAGAGAAAACTAAAGAGGAAGGCGTTGGCAGGGACCTGGATGTTTCTTTCAACAAGGCTATGAAACATCAATGCCAGAACGCCTATCATGCCACCGATTCCAATATACCTTCCTGCCTCCCTGTGTGACATTGAACGAATCCCTGAGACTCCTTTTAAAAAGAGAAATAAGAATAGAATTACGAGAAGCCCTATTCCCATAAGTCCAACTTCTGAAGCCAATTGTAGAAAGTCATTCTCAGCATGGGTAACAAGCCCTCTTATGTGAAAGGATCGATACATGGGGAATATCTGAGTAAAAGTACCCAGACCTGAACCAAAAAGGGGAAAATCTCTAAAGATCTGGAAGGTGTTCACCCAGATCTTCCATCTATCTTCAAAGCTTTCCGAGATGCTGAAAAAACGACTGATCACCCAATCGAGTCCAATCCATGCAGCCCAGAGAATAGCTAATCCTAGGATCACGATGGTTATCCTGGAAAATTTCTGTTCTTTTTGGGAAATTCTGAAAAGAAGACTGATCAGACTGAAGGAGAGAAGAAGGCTCACAATCCCCATTCTTGATGCGGAGAAGAGCAAGCCAAGAATCATCACAATCACACTGAACCCAATGAGAAGCGTCTTTCCATCCAGTGAAGCGAGTTGATGGCGCCATCCCATGGACCGTCTTCTTTGGAAAGCCTCGCTTGAGAAAAGGAAACCAACACTTAGAGGAATGACCATCAGGAGATAGCCTGCAAAGTAGTTTCTATTTATGAAAGTGCCGGTGACAGAGGAAACCCTGGCCTCCATGTCGAGGTGGAGGATATGGCGATGGCCGCTGAAGAATTCAAACATTCCATATAGGGATTCGAAAATACCGACCAGCATGATGACAACAATGAGTTGACCCATTATTCGATGTCTACGATCCAAAAGATTTGAGTGGAGAAGAAAGAGGAAGAGACCGATGAGGGTGAGCCATTTGAAGAATTCAATTTGAGTTAAAAAAGGAACGAAAGAAAGCTCAAAGCTCAAGGCTGGAGGCTCAAGGCTCAAAGAGTGACGAAGTTCGTAGGTTTTGGGTGAAATGGTCTTTAGAATCCCGGATGGAAGAGGAAGCATCTGAAAGAGGATGAGAAGGAGAAAAAGGGAGAGAAGAATTATAGGAAATGCAAATTGCGGATTGCGGATTGCGGATTCCCTATTGCCGATTATCGATTGAATGCTCCAAAGAATAATAATTAGAAGGATACCTAATTCCATTAAGGAAAAAGCCCAGAGGTCCATTGAGCCAAAGGCAATTGGGGTGAAGATGAGAAGAAGAATGAGGATGAATTTGATAATATGTTCAAACATTTACGCTTTCCCTTTAATGGGAAGGGGTTCTTGGACATTGGGCCTTTTACATTCGAGCACGGCCTGGGGATATTCGGTCACCATCCTCCTGGCCTCTTCTTTGCCCACTACCTTTTCGGCCTCCCTCACAGCTTCGGAAAGGATCGGTGGTCTTCCATCGGTGGAATGGGCGTCCGAGGCAATGAAATGGATGAGTCTGTTTGTGAGCAGTTTCTCGGCAACCCGCCTGATTCCGGGTCCAAACCCTCCGGTCAAACTCATGGCGGTGACCTGGCCGAGACATCCCATCCGTATCATTTCATAGTATCGCTGGGGCCTTCGCCCAACCTCCAGATTTCTCTCCGGGTGGGTGATGATCGGGATAATTTCTCTCTCCATCAACCGGAAAAGGACTTCCTCAGTTCGATAAGGGATACCCTGAAAAGGAAATTCGACAAAGAGGTACTTTCCCCCATCGCCGATCGTTGTCACCTCTCCCTGATCCAACAGGGGAAGGGTCTTTTCACATAAACGGACATCCGCACCAGGAACTACTACTAAAGATAGTTCGGAGTGATGGGTTCGGAGTTCGGAGTTGAGTTCCTCGACTTTGGCGAGGATGGTTGACCGATCATTTCGGTAAAGACCATTCAGGGAATGAGGGGTGGCGACGATGGTTCTTATCCCATCTTTGTAACTGATCCAACACATCTGGATGGATTCTTCAAGGGTCTCGGCCCCGTCATCTAACCCTGAAAGGATGTGTGTATGGAGATCGATCATCTCAATGATCCCTCCATGATCGGTCGCCGACAGAGGCATTGCTTCATCCTTCTCCTTAAGAACCTTTTTGATGTAGATAATCGATAGAAAAGATCTTTAGGGCTCCTTGCTCTTTGACCAGTGTCCATCGTATGGGTCCTTTCCAAACCTTCTTCTTTCCTCTCTTTTTCAACGTCTGATCCACTTCATAACAGGCTTTTGCTTCAACGGTATTTTGATGGATTTGGATTTTCAAATCTCCCATCTGGTACTGGAGCTGCTGGGTCTGATTGAAAAAGTTCGCATAGACCTTTCTGATCTCATCAAATCCTTCTTTCTGATTCTGTACGGCCTTAGAGGAAAAGAGCGAGAGAAAACCATCCAAATCCTTCTGAATATATCGCTCGACATATTTCGCAAAGAACTGCCTGACCTCTTCCTCCTCGGCAATGGAGGATTTCGGACTGATCCGCTCACCGGGTCCATCGGATCGTTGAGTCAACTGTGTTGATTCCGTCTTGGCATCTATTGGGTCAATCCGTTGTTGCGTTAATTGCGTCTTTGAGTCTATCACGCCCTTTGTGTCCACCGAGTCAATGCGTTTTGGGGTCGTAGCGTCTATTGAGTCACGGGGCCGCAACGTTGTAAAGCCTTCCGGTCTTATTTGATTTGTCTGGGGAACGATTTTGGCCATCTCCTGGGGAGCAACCTCACTCATTTCTTTTGGAACCACCTTCTCTGTCAGAACAGGCGTTTCTGATTTCAGAATCGTTTGTGTGGATGGCTTCTCTCTCGACTCCAACTCTTCTCCAGGCGCGGAGGGGGAAGTCATTGGAACAACCTTGACCTTTTCTTGAGGAACTACTTTTTTAACTTCCCTGGAAGTTTCTTTTCTCACTTCGTTAGGAACCATCTCTGCAATCTTGATAGATGGTTTTGGTTCTAAAACAGGCGGCGTCTTCTCGATCGGAGAAGCGGTTTTTTCAACTGATGGAGGGCCTATTTGGTTTTTCTGGTTC
Source organism: Deltaproteobacteria bacterium (assembly GCA_018333535.1). Lineage (GTDB taxonomy): Bacteria > Desulfobacterota > BSN033 > BSN033 > UBA1163 > RBG-16-49-23. The sequence continues at coordinate 9,493 of JAGXTA010000175.1, forward strand.
ATCTGGTCCCAGTGAAATAGGCTTTGCATTTCACGGGATAAATTTGTCTGGTTCGTTCCGTTTTCATTTATTCCTTTCGAAAGAGAGGAAACCTGAGACATTCTCATATAAAGATAGATTGAGGCAAGGATCACCGGGACGATGACAAGGCTCATGGGAAGAGCGACTTTCAGGATATGGGACCTCCTTTTTCTTCGATCATAGGCTCTTTTGAGATCGTATTTCACTCGAGTGGAAGAATGTTTTAGAATTTCGTAGGCCTCGTTGATCTCTTTGATTCTCTTGCTATTGGCGCCTTCGTCTTCCACGCGGTCGGGATGCAGTTTTCGCATTAATTTTGTCCACCGCGCCCGGATCTCTTCTTCTGAAGCGTCTTCCTTAACCCCGAGAATCTTGTAGTAGTCTTTCATCGTCATTAAGCTCAAAGTTCAAACCCGAAAGCTCAAGGGGATATCGTCATTAAATTATTCAGCCGTTGATTCATGAATGACCTAACCCGGCATAGCCGGAACCAAACAGGAAACGTCAAAATTCAAAAAGTTGAGATTTTACAAAACGCTCTGTAATGCCCATGAACAGGGGCTCAAATGATGGTGCTAAAAATATTGTGACATCTACGCGCACAATTTTATTCCTAAGAGACTAATAACTAAATGACCTATTGACCCTTTTCTTTGAGGGAGACATTGTCGATCCAGACTGTTCCAGAGATGAATCGATCGAATTTATCGGTCCTCTCCCTTCTTACCCTGACCACTCCGCCCTGCGATTGAACAGGGGTCCGAAAAGGAATCACCAATTCCTTCCATTCATTGTCTCCAATCAAGGACTCCGAGATTCCGTGAAAGGATGGACCAACCCCTAAAACCTCTATTCTAATGCCGCTTTTTGTCGTTATCCCCTTGGTCTTCATATGAGCCTTGAGTACATATTCACTATTGGGTTTCAATGAGACGTATTGGTAGACATGGTGAAAATCGACATTCTCCTTCCCATTGAAGTCGATCTTTAGGGAACTCTTGCCCCCAAGGGCCATCAAATGATCGAAGGAGACCATTGCTCCAGGAACATTTTTTATTTTCCAATCGAAACCACCACCCAAGATTTCATTTTTTTCGAATCCACCGTTTGTGATCAAGTTTCCATCTGAGGGGCTCGATAGTCCTTCCTCATGAAGTCTATCTTTCCAAACCTGAAACGCTTCCCTCAGATCCCTATGGGCGATGAGAAATTCGATATGGCGAAGGGTTTCGGTTCGATCATTCTTCATACCGTAAGAGGTTTTTTTCTTCCAGGCCTTTTTGGCTGATTCCCTGTCTCCAATTTCGTAGAGGTAGGCAAGGTATTGATTCATTGAAGAAGGATCTTTAGGGACGATCCTCTCTAAGATGGAGTCCGTATCATTGATCGCCTTTAGAATAACATCATAAACTAAGCCGCTCTGATTTGGGTAGTTTACAAGAATGTAGGTGAAATGGGGAATGGCCTTTTCAAGAACCCCCTGCTGAAGAAGAAGATTCCCGCTCACCCATCTTCCTTGATAACTGGTAGGAAAGACCAAAATGGCCTTCTCCAAAGCCTGCTCCGAAGCATTCTTTTCTTCCATCCTATAGAGAATTTTAGCCAAATTGAGATAGTATTGCTGTTCGAGAGGATTTCGCTCAATCGCTTTCTTGAGATATTTGAGCGACTCGTTCAGATCAATATTTCGGATATCCCACTGGTAGAAAAGTCCCAATCTATAATAAGGATCGGGATTGGATGGATTGAGCCGAATAGCCATAAGGATGCTTTCTTTTGAGAGGTTTGCCTGGTAGAGGGAGAGCCCTCTCCACACAGAATGGATGTGGTAGCCCATTAGAACAGAAATCAGAATGACAAAAAGAGGAAAGAAAAGTCTTTTCATGAAAGGCAATGCCCCTATGTTGAAATTGATTCTTCCTCTGAAGTATATGGGAGTTCCTTTTTCTTTTTCTCTTTTCCATAATAGTAGTGGTATCTGTAGTAATAATATCCGTAGTCACTCCTTTGAATATCGATCCGATTGATCACCACTCCGAGAATCTTGGCATTCACCTGATAAAGGACCTCTTTTGCCCGCTGGAGGGTTTCCCTTGGCGTCTTTCCACCCAACACCACAAGGATGATTCCATCCACAGCAGTCGAGAGGATGATCGCGTCAGCAAAGCCGAGCACAGGCGGTGAATCGATAACAATATGGTCAAATCTTTCCCCAAGAGATTCCGTCATAGTTTTAAAAAGATTTGAACCAATCAACTCTGAAGGATTGGGAGGAATTGGACCCGAGGGAATGTAATAGAGGTTTTGAATCTCTGTCTTCTTAATAATGGATTCTAAGTCTGCATTGCCGGAGAGGAAGTTTGAGAGGCCTACCCCATTCTCTTCATTATTAAAGATCTTATGAATCCTCGGCTTCCTCATATCGGAGTCGATGATGAGCACCTGAGCGCCGGTTTGGGAGAGGGCAATGGCTGTATTGATGACAGTCGTCGTTTTTCCCTCTGCCGGGTTGGGGCTTGAGATAGCAATCCTCTTGGGAGCCTTCTCAGAGAAGGAGAGGAGGATAGAGGTTCGTATGTTCCGATAGGCCTCTGATAGCATTGACTTAGGGCGGACGAAGGTGACTAACTCGACTGGATAGAATGTCCCGCTCTCCAATCGCCTTCGCTTCTCGGAAGAGATCTCTGGAACCATTCCAAAAGAGGGTAGCCGAATCAGTTGTTCTACGTCTTCAGGGGTCTTGACCGTGTTGTCGAGATATTCGAAGAAAAAGGCCAGTCCTATCCCAAGAAAGAGACCAACGACCGCAGCCAGAAGAAGGTTAAGTCGTTTATTGGGTTTATAGGGTCTCGTTGGTAATTCAGCCTTATCAACTATCTGGATGTTGCTCGCCATGATGCCTGCTGAAACACCTGCTTCTTTCATTCTCTGAAGAAGACCTTTATAGAGCTCCGTGTTGGTATCGGCCTCGCGCTTGAGGATGTTATACTGAATGGCCTTCCCCTTCATCTCCATGACTTTGGCCTTCTGGTGTGTAAAGGCTTGCCGAAGAAGGCTTTCTTTTCGAAGACTTGATTCGTAGTCATTTCTTATGGATGTGATGATCTTGTTGACTTCGGCATTGATCCGCTTTTCAATGGTTTGTATCTGCTGTTTAAGACGTACCATCTCAGGATAATCGGGTTTATAGGTCTCAGAGAGCTTCATGTATTGGGCGTCAAGCTGGATGTAGGCCTGCTTCAAATCCATAATCAACCTGTTCTCGAGGATAGAGGGAAGGGCATCGAAGTTAAGTTCTTTTGTCTGTTTATAAAGGGCTTCCTTAGCCATCCGCTCTGATTCGGCTTTAGTCAGTCCTTCATTCAGTTCGGTGAGCCGCAGCATAGTGACATTCTCTTTTTCTTCGAGGGAGATGATGTCATGCCTTGAACCAAAGACCTGCAGCGCTTCGTCAGCTCTCTCCACCTTAGCCTTCAGGTCATCCAGCTGACTGGTCAGCCATTCTTTTGCCTGCTGGGTCGCTACAAAGCGGGTCTCCAAATTCTGTTGAATATAGCTGGCGGCTAGGGTGTTGGAGACTTTGGCGGAGAGTTCAGGGTATTTCGAATCGAAGTGAATCTTGACGAGACGGGAGTTTCGTATAGGCTCGATCTTTAGCTTGGCAAGAAACTGATTGATAAGGGCAGTCTCTTTTTCGCTTTCGATATTTGCTGGAGAGTTAGAAGCTTCATCCGATGAAGTAAATAGACCATAAATAGGGTTCAAGATGTTTGTTTTCCACTTCTGGAAGGGCGTCTCCGGTTCGGGCAAGAATTGGGGATGCTCCGCGAGCTTGAGGGAATAGATGACTCGTTTTACTAATGAACGGCTTTCAAGGACCTTATACTGGGTCTGGTAGTAATCCATATCCATCATATTGACAGCAAAGATCTCTTTAAAATCGACGATCTGAGGATTCTCTTTATTGATCTGGACTGTAATTGTGCCCCTGTAAATGGGTTTCATTGTGAATGTGGCGATGGCTGTTGTAATGACCACGATAAGAAAGAAAGCGACGATGATCCACTGTCTCTTTCGAATAACCTTCCAGTAATCCCTGAGATTAACCTCTTTCTCTTCTTGAGGAGGGAGGTAAGAATATCCGGGTGGGGGAAGCTGGTGACGTTCTTCTAAGGGAAGCTGTTTCATGTAGTCCATTTCATTCGCCTCGTATTACAGGGTCCCGAGGGAGACCCCAAAACCAAGTAACCCTTTAATGGTGTCCCGGAACCCGACCAAGAAAGCTTTTACACCACTTTGGGGAACGATAATGATGTCGTTCTCTTTAAGGTACAGGTCTTCGGCTTCTCCTTTCTGAATAGCATAAACATTGACAGAAAGGATTTCTCGTTCAGTGCCCTTTTCCGCGTAACGGAAGATCTTAGTCTCAGAACCTTTACCTTCTGTTTTCAGTCCTCCAGCCATGGTAATGGCCTGACCGACGGTCATCTTTTTTCCAAGGGGGAAACCACCGGGTCTATTCACTTCCCCGCCTACAAAAAACTTGCCTGAGACAGGGATGTTGATTATATCGCCATGGGTGAGAGGCAAATTTAGGGTTAAATCCCCTTTTATCAACAACTCTTCAAGGTCGATGATGAAGGTATTGGATACCTGTTTATTCAACCCCTCTCTTTCTTTAGTTTTTCCTTCTTCCAAACCTTCCAGAGTAGGGGGCCTGATAAGAAAGAGAAGCTGACCAGCGGACTTCTCGGTTTCTCCTTTAAGACCTCCTGCCATAGCAAGCATATCGAGGATGGTTTTCTGACCTGTAACATCGAAGACACCGGGTTTTTCCACGGCGCCAATCACTGAGATCCGTTGATTCCTGTACTCTTTGATGAAAACGCTGACATGGGGATCTTGGAAATATTTTTCAGTTAGGAGGTCCCGTATCTCCTTCTCCAGTTCATTGGCAGTGAGGCCCTTCACTCTCAAAATGCCAAGGAGCGGAAGGCTGATATTCCCTTGAGAGCTAACCCTCACAGTTTTGTTCAATTTCTCATCTTCAAAGACAGAGATTTCGAGGAGATCTTCGGGACCGATTTTATAATCTCGATAAGGATCCCTTCTTGACGAGAGGCCACTCATCAGAATCTTTTCGTTCATGGCCTTCACCTGTCGTGAGGAATCCATCTCCTTCATCTGGAGTTCTGGGGTTGGAGGAACCTCTCTCTTGGATGGAGGAGTGGAGGCACAGGAAATGAAAAGGAGGGAAAAGGATAGAAAAAATGGGAAGAAAATCCATCTCCTGAAGTCGTTCTTCATCTTCTCCTCTTTTTATAAATCCAGCGCCTTCCTGCGGGGTATTCTGGAAGGCGCTGGATAAAAAAGCCCACCACAGCTAATATGCAGCGCTGGGCTCATCCTTCTTTTATAAAGGCAGCAACCGATTAAGGACAAATGGGTCTTCTATCCTTTTCATCCGCTTCGCTAATGGCCCAGGCTATCCCACCTATGGCAGCCGCCCCAGCAATAATCCCTACCCAGGCCCATGTTGAGAGGCCTAAGAATTCTCCGGTCGTCGCCGCTGCAGCGCCGGTCGTTTGACCCACCTGAGCCGTCATCATCCTTGGTGAAGTTTTAACGGTTGTGGAAGGAAGCGTCACCGAATCCTTAGAAGAAAGACCAGCCAGAAGGACACGATTCTCGTCCAAAACGGAAAGATTGCCTTGAATATTTTTTATCGTGACCGCACCATTGGAATGGATGGAGATGGAGCCGATCGTCTCTTCGCTCTTCGGAGCTGTTGATGCGGGGGTTCGGGAGGCCCGAAGGACTCTGGACTTTAAAATGGATATGTTCCCCACTTTGAAGTTGACTTCCGAACCAGATGGAATGAGGAATTGGATATTCCCCTCGGAGAGAACGAATCGATCCATTTGATCAAAATAGAAGAGGCTGTTTGGACCCACCTCTATCTGACCGGTGTTAGCCAATGCAATTGCGGCTGCTCCTCTTTCAGTCTTGATCTTCACCCCCTGGAAGACTGGAAAATGGGACGTCTCGACTTTCTTCCAAACATTCTCTCTGGCTTCATACTTCACGTCTCCTCTGGAAATCATTTCCCCAATAGGGAGCTTGATCTCCCTTGCCCCGGCAACCATGCCTGGAAATCCGTTCACCAAAAGCAAAAAAGAAATTGATAGAAAATAAATAAAGCTTCTGTAGATCATCCCTTTTCTCATGTCGCACCTCCTTGGTTAAAGTTAATAGCCTTTCACAAAACCCCCAACTTATTGATTTTATTATGACAATCGTTGCTTCTCTCATAAGATCTCACAAGAGGAGCAAATCTAACGTAACTATTTACACTTTCTGCATTGTATTTGTCAAGAAAAAAATACACCTTCCATGTTGTAGTATCCACAACGTAAGACTGGTATCATAAAATTGTGATTCAAGTTTCAGGCGCTGCCCGATGTATTCAAAACCCTGAAGAATATCGGCCATGGTGGCCCGCTCCTACGGGATTCACCCTCCACATGGAGAAGGAATTCCTGGAAAAAGGGGGCACAGATATTCGGTCAAGAGAGCACGCTCCACGAGTGTGATGAGCGGATTCACGAGTCGGAGCGATTGACCCGGATCAACGATCTGGAGGTCATTCTTACTAAAAACTTTATTGCCTGGAGTTCATCACGGAAGAAAAATCGGGCTCGCAAGGGAGTTCAACGAGAAAGAGACCTTCTCCTCAACGCGACTACCGTCGCTCTTGACCACAGTAGCTTGACGTAGTTTGGGGCTTGCTGCTGCAGTAAATGGCTTATGGGAGGCTCTCCCCTTGTCTCCCGGGTCGACTTGATATAATTTACTGTCATTCTATGTTTGGGATAAGTCGGTAACGAAATATCTTACAACGTCATAATCGGAATGATAGGAGAACTTACCTTTCAAACAGGTATCGAAAAGGGGAGGATGCCAAAAATGATTACTAACGATTACTCATGCAAGAAAAAAAAATAGTAACCAGTAAAGAGATTGGGATAAAGATTAAGAAACGGAGAATCAAACTTGGGATCACACAGGAACAACTTGCTGAAACATTGGATGTTACCTATCAACAGGTACAGCGGTATGAAAACGGAAGTAACAGGCTCAATGTGGAAAATATTCAGTTAATTGCAGGTGTACTATCCCTGCCTGTGTCGCATTTCTTTGAATCTGATGAAAAAGTAATGATTGTAAGAGAAGAGGCCAGTCCCTATTTACCTGCCCAGGAAAGTAAGCTAATGAGATACTTTGGAAAGATTGGAAGTAATAGGTCCAGAAGCCTTGTTATTCAAGTTGCCCAACTCGCAGCAAAAACCACTGAGAAGGAATAGTTCCATCCCTTTGTATCCTGCCGATTCAGGACAAACGTTTCGATCCAGTCACCCTTGAAGAAGTGGTCATAGCGACGCTGGATAATTGATTCAATCGACAATTACCCTCCCGAGAATTCCATCAGGCGGAGTTCATGGCTGCCGGGGTTACTGCAGGAGTCTGGATATGGTTGGCGCTGAGATTTTCTAGATCCGGAACGCCTATCCGGTCAAAGAACTCAGCAAACATGGCAAGTGAAAGGATATTCTTTCTGGGCTTTTTTTCTGATTCTCTCCGCTGCTGATGGAGAAAGAATAAGTAAGGAGGAAGCCATCCCTGGGGTAGTAGAGGTCTTGACCTGGGGGCCGGGCAGGTACTCCGAGAGAATTTTCTTGCGATATCCCGTTGATTTTCCTCTGCCTCGCATGAGTTCTTTTAGATTTCTGAGAGCTTGCTATTTAAAACAGTCGCTGAACTTCGGACATGTCTTACATATTGCTTTCGATTGGTACAACTTGTCATAAAGTTGGTTAAGCAGGGCGTTTATGTCTCCTATTTTAATCAGACCTTCGGTGTTCTTCCGGTGAGTCTGCGTAGAAGGGGAACTGTCCCCCCCTGGATGTAGATCAGAGATGAGACGGGGGGATTTTCACAGTTAGGCCGGGTTCGCCATTGCCTCCTGGTAATTCCAGGGGAGCCAGCGCATGGGATTCTTAAACAGTTCTGAGGAGTGTCTTTGAAGAGTCGTCAAGTAATGGAACGGCTATCAACCCCAATAATCCCTGTAACTCCCAATTGGATTTTGGTTTATTGATTTCGGCCAGCCTCAAAATAACGCGACCGTGTCCCTGCTCACTGCAAGCAGGCATGTTGCGTGTCCGCAGGTTCGATACCCGCTGTTCCAGGGAGGGGGATTTTTTTAATTTTCTATGGAAGCCGACATGGCATATTCGATGTCTCAATCTTGGGGAATGGCAGAAACAATTTATTGACTTTTTGTTATTAAATGTATTATTTATAACTTGCTTAATAAACAAGGAACTAATAATAGAATGAGAAACAAGGAGATAGCATTAGGTCCATTAGAGATTCAGCTTTTTGCCTACACCCAAATGAGGGGAAAGGTGCTGGTGCGCACGGGAGAGCTCACCAATATCCTTGGCATCAGCAAAAAACAGGAATGGGAGCTCCTAAGCAGAATGGCACGGACGGGATTGATTATCAGGTTAACACGTGGCGTTTACCTGGTCCCCTCTCGCGTGCCTCCTGGAGGAAAATACGGGGCCGATCAATATCTGGTTTTAGAGAAACTCATGGAAGTTTTGAAAGGTCAATACCAGGTCAGCGGACCAAATGCTTTCAACTTTTATGGGTTCAGTGATCAGGTTCCAAATCGGGTATACATCTATAACAATCGCATTTACGGTGAACGAAGGATAGGTAACCTCCAATTTTCATTTATTAAGACAGCAGACAGCCGGTTAGGGGGGACAATTGTTTTCAAAACAGAAACCAGGTCCAAGGCGATTATGGCGTCAAAGACAAGAACGCTCTTGGATGCGGTGTATGATTGGTCACGATTTAATACAATTCCCAGGGCATACCGGTGGGTTGCCGAGGGCCTTAAAAAAGATGAATCCCTTGCTGAGGATCTAATCAGGATGGCCATTAAATACGGAAATCAAGGAACCAACAGGCGGTTGGGATACCTATTGGAGACCCTGGGTGTGGACCGGAAGCTACTCGATAAGCTAAAGCGAAAACTCCGCTCATCGAAATCACTGTTTCCCTGGGTACCAGCTAGCCCGGCCACGGGGTCCGTAAATAAAGATTGGGGGATCATTATTAATGCAAACCCAAAATTATTCTCCGATAATCGTCCATGAGGATGGGGACTTTTTTAGAGAAGCCCTTTTATATACGGCCAACATGACAGGGTTAAATTCTCAGTTGGTTGAAAAAGATTATTTCTGTTCCGTTTTACTCTCTTTCCTCTACTCAGATGAAAGTTCGTTAGTATTCAAAGGGGGCACCTGTCTCAGTAAGGTCTATGGGGGATTCTACAGGCTCAGCGAAGATCTTGATTTTATGATCTCAACACCTTCTGGCTCCTCCCGTTCCCTCAGGCGGAAGACGATTGAACCCTTAAAGAAGAGGATTGGACGTATTTCCGATGTTCTCCCGGTTTTCACTATTTTAGAAAATTTAACTGGGCGGAATAATTCTACCCAGTACATGGCACAGGTTCAATATCGGTCTTCCATCAGGGAGGTACCTGCCACAATCAAAATTGAAATAGGGTTGCGCGAGGAACTTCTAACATTGCCTCAAAAGGGTCGGGTAAAAACATTGCTAAATGATCCATTTTCTCGTAAACCGGCTGTCCAGGAGTTCACCGTTTCATGTATGTCCCCAGAGGAGGCATATGCTGAAAAACTCCGGGCCGCGTTAACACGGACAGAGTTGGCGATCCGAGATTTTTATGATATCGATTATGCTGTCCAAGAAATGGGACTTGATTTGAGCAAGAAGGACTTCCTTGACTTGGTCATTAGGAAACTAACTGTCCCCGGGAATGATCCCGTGAATATCACCTCCGCACGAAAAGAAGTGTTAAGAAGGCAACTGGAGACTGAGCTGAAACCCATTCTCCGAGAAAAAGATTTTCAACGATTTGACCTGGATCGGGCATTTAATCTTGTTACTCAGATTGGATCAAGACTTCAACGGCTGAATTGAGTTATCTCCCGGTCAAAAATCCAAGAGCGAAGGCTGTAAAACCAATATCCCTTATAACTCCCCATTCGATTTGGGCTTGCCAACCTCGACCAACTTCAAGGCTCGGTCGGTAAGCTCCTTCTATTTTTAAAAAGCGGGGCGGTAGATCGTATATCTCGGTCTCCCTCTTGGTAAGCTCCGTCAGCTTCTCCGGGAAGACGTTCTTTTGACTTTAAATATGAACTACAGACCTTCGGGTTCTCAACCCCAGGGTCAATCCCCTTCCCTCTTCTCTGACGGTCGTTGAAAGTCTGAGGGAATCGAAAACAGCTTGCGCCCAGATGACAGAAAAATTTCATCACTCCTTGATTTAGAAAAGCTTTTCCCTTATATTGAACGGCATGAATTAACCTTATTTTTAAGAGGAGTGTAAAATGGCTCAGAAGAAATTGATGGCAAAAGGACAAATCGTTACATACTTTGCAGAAAAATTTGAAATTTCCAAAAAGGCCGCTGCATCTATCATTGACGAATACGCTGCGCTGGCAATTGCTGAGACCAAGAAAAAAGGAGCTTTTGTTCTTCCTGGGATAGGAAAATCTGCCCTCGTAAAGAGAAAAGCTCGAACGGGTCGAAATCCAGCGACGGGTGAACCGATAAAGATTCCCGCCAAGACAGTGGTCAAAATTAGACCTGCCAAAGCTTTTAAAGAGGCGATAGTGCCTCCAAAGAAATAAATCTGAATAGATAAAAAGGCGGGCCTCTAATGACCCGCCCTTTCATCTATTCTTATCTTCAATAACAAAGACCGTTTTTTTATTTGGGAAGTTTTAAAATAAGGCGTTAATAAAATTCCTGGTGCGTGAAGTCAATAGGCATTTCATTATAAAATCCAAATCCGAATGGTTATGTTCTGGAATGGCAGCAAATCCAAACAACAGAGTGCTGTTATGAGGATTTGACCGAATACCCAAACATCCAGTATTGGGTATCTTCTTAGAAAAAAAGCTGTGGATGCCTGGGTGATTTCGAATGAAGATAACTCCATCTTAGAAAATGCTGTCCAGAGTATGATTGTCTCTACCAGGAATGGGATGAGATAACGTGTCGTAGTTGCGGGGCCTTATGTCAATTGTGTGAGTGGGCAAAACGCAATGAAAGACCTTTAATTCCTGATAACACGGCGCTTCTCAAGATGAGGATACTCCCGAAAAGGCCATAAAACGAGGCGGCCTTTCTCATACCTGAACATTCGACCACAGTGAAAGCACTTGATCACTTCTTGCTCTCCAAAATGAGATACCGAGGTATGGATATAGATAGCTCCATCACAATAAACGCACCCGCTCAATATCTTGCGGCCTTGAAAAAAACGATACCATTCAAACACCCGAAATCCTCCTTTTCATTAGAGTATTACTGTAAAAAAAAACCCCCAGACCTAAGTCCAGGGGCTCTCTTGTTATACCTTTCACGCAGTTGCACGCTTTGACGACCGGCCTCTTCCTTTGCCGAAGATCCACCTGTTGGAAATGATCACCTCATCGATAATGTCCCCGCAATTGATGCATCTCCACCCCCAAAGGGCTGGTTGAACCCCTGGGGGATAAAATTTCTCGAAAGACATAAAACCCCCGCACCTGAAACACTTCATC
>JAGXTA010000176.1 GCA_018333535.1 Deltaproteobacteria bacterium
GGATGCGGCAGATGGGGACGTAGGTTCTAAAGCATTTTAAGGTATTTCCTCAAATCTGGCATCTCTTCCGTAGCAGCCAAGCGATTGACCGAAGAAGTGGTCACCCCAAGGAAACGAGCAACTGCCGCCCCAGGGTATCCCATTTTTCCCACGGCTAATTGACAAAACATCCTCCGCCCCTTCACAACCCTTTCCTTCCTCATCCCCGAACGCAACTCCGACTCCTCTATCCCCTCTCCCTTAACAATTCTCTCCGCCAAGGTAGCCATATCAGGAACCCTCCTAGATAGCCTCAGCGTCTCTTTTTCTCTCTCCTCGGCCTCCGACATTAGCCTCTTAATAAATTCTTCCTTCCCTAATATCCTCTCATCCGAGGCCACTTTGATCCCTTTCCTCCTTAAGGATAGCACCTGGGACCATCCCCCAAGGCTTCGAGTCAACCCCCCACCCACCAACTCTGGTCTCCTCCCCTGCGATATCCCCTCTCTCACAAATTGCTCATACTTCCCTATGGCCTTCCGACCCCTACCAAAATAGCTAAGAACGGTATCGATGTCCTGCCATTCCCGCTTCACTCTCCCCATGATGGCTGAATGCCCTGCCCAACGATAATAATCCAGTTCTCCCAGGTCACTCACCATTCCTGCCCTCAACGGATTCAAGTGAATATAGCGCGTCAGCTCCAACAGGTAAGGATCGTCCTCGCAGATGATCGACTTGTACCTGTTCTGGAAGAGATGTCCCGTCCTTTTGTGTCGCAGGTTAAAGTTGACAACATAACCCGTCAGAAGCTTCTTCATAACCCTCGAAAGAGGGCGACGGCCGGTCCGAACCAATAGATGGAAATGGTTGGAAAGGAGGCACCAGGCATAGACAACGATGTTTCCTTCCAGGCACTGGTTCGCCAGGCGTTTCAAAAAATCGTCCCGATCCTGATTGGTACGGAATATGTTTGTCCGCTCGATGCCCCTCCCCATAACATGATGCATAGCCCCAGGAGCATCCAATCTCGGTTGTCTCGCCATAGGGAAAGATTAGACCCTCCTCTCATATTTGTCAAGTTGTTTTAGAACCTACGTCCCCTCATGCCCTCATACGGCGATTTTCAGAAGGAGACGTGTTGGGGTTGATGGAGGTGATCAACGGGAGGAGGAAGAAGGTATGGGATCGACAGCCTAAGGAATTCTTTAAGAAGGCGATTCTCAATATCGATGGGACGATGTCGGAGACGACGGGGGAGTGTAAGGAGGGGATGGATATATCGTATAAGGGGGAATGGGGGTATGCTCCCTTATTGATTTCATTGGCGCAGACGCGAGAGGCATTATATGTGGTGAATCGGCCGGGGAATGCGCCTTCTCATTTGGATTCGGCTTTCTGGATTGACCGGAGTTTGGACTTAGTGGAGGGGCGATTTGAGGAGATGTGGATGCGTGGGGATACGGATTTCAGTTTGACGGAGCATTTGGATCGGTGGGATGATCGGTGCCGATTTGTTTTTGGTTTGGATGCTCGTCAGAATCTGGTCTCTCTTGCTCAGCGTCTTTTGGAAGGCCAGTGGGAGGCCTTGGAGAGGAAGCCCAAATATGAGGTCAAGACGGAGGGGCGGAAGCGGCCTGAGAATGTGAAGGAGCGGATTGTGAGGGAGCGAGGGTATAAGAATATTCGGACGATTTCGGAACAGGTTGCTCAATTTGATTACCGTCCGGTCAAATGTAAGAAGACCTATCGGGTGGTGGCGCTGCGGAAGAACCTGACGGTGGAAAGAGGAGAGCAGGCTTTATTTGATGATATTCGTTACTTCTTTTATATCACCAACGATCGGACGATGAGCGCACAGGAAGTGGTTTATTTTGCCAATGAGCGATGTGATCACGAGAATGATATCGAGCAATTAAAAAACGGGGTCAATGCGCTTCGTATGCCTTCGGAGGATTTAGTTTCGAATTGGGCCTACATGGTGATTGCCGCCTTAGCTTGGAATTTGAAGGCCTGGTTGGGTTTATTGATGCCTCAAAAGATTCTGGGGCATCGGATCGTGCGGATGGAGTTCAAACGCTTTCTCAACACCTTTATGAAGATTCCCTGTTTGATTGTGAAGACGGGGCGTCAGATCATTTATCGGTTGGTTGGCTATAATCATTGTCTGAAAGAATACCTGCGAGCGTTTTCGGTGATTAAAGAGTGTCGAGTAACTTAAAGGGAGTAATCAGGCAATGGCAGCCATCATGCTCATCACCTCTCACAAATACTAAAAGAAAGGAGACCGTCTCGAATTGTAAAGCAGTTTTCAATGAAGGACCGAGACAATCAAGGGAGAGGTGTGTGTTCATCCGTCGCTATTTTAGACATATTCTTTGACTTCTGTCGATTTGCCAGGCCCCCGGCCAGTCTGGCTTTTGGTGATCCCAATCGCGCTTATTTTAGGTCTAGATGTCAAAGGAGTCTATGGAAAGGTCGTAAGAATCTCTTTAAAAGACATCGATCGGAAGAGGGTCTTCCTGGCCTATCGCGTCAATGGGGAACCTCTTCCTCAGAAACATGGATTCCCTCTAAGATTGGTCTACGAGGATGCCTACGGATATGACTGGGTGAAATATGTGGAGGAGATCGTCATCTCATAACGTTTAAACCTTTGGACCATCTTTCCAGAGAATGATTCAATTCCATTGTTCATCGCGCCACACCGACGGCAATCGGACTTAATACTCTCACCAGATCCTTTGGAGACATCTCACATAAATGGCCTCTTCTGCCGGCATTGATGAATATCCGTGGAAGGCTGAGAATGGTCTCTTCAACATAGACCGGAAGTTGTTTCTTCGTTCCAAAGGGGGAAATTCCGCCAACCATATAACCGGTGTGCTTAAAAGCTGTTTCGGAAGAACAGGGGGTAATCGATTTAACCCCGAGGACCCTTGCCAATTCTCTGGTCGAGACCTCCCTGTCCCCGTGCATGAGAGCGATGATGGGATTTTTTTTCTCATCTTCCATAACGAGCGTCTTAACCGTCAGGTGTTCATCCACGCCCAGGACTTTTGCCGCGACTTCGGTGCCTCCTTTTTCCTCATATCGATAAGGATGTTCTATAAATTCCACCTGATGCTCTCTTAAAAAGCGGATGGCGTTTGTGACCGGAAACTTCTCTTTTGTCAAAATATTTTCCCCCTCACCCCCACCCTCTCCCACCAGAGACTGTGTCGTAATTCCGTTCATGGTTCGAGAGCCTCACCACGAACGGATAACGGCATGTTTAAAATCAATCCATTAGCCGTTCGTCCTGAGCGTGTCGAAGGGCGAATGGCTAATTACGACACAGTCTCCCAGGGGAGAGGGGGGAAAGGAGTTGGGTGGCTACAAGTCCGCTCTGTGATACTTCAGCCCTGCCCTCTTCTTTCTCTTCGATTTCTTCCTTCTTAACTTTTTTATCTCTAAATCCTCGTCTGTCACCTGGCCCGACAACCTCTCCATTCGACTCACCAGTTCCCGCCTCGCAAAAAAACGATTGAGGGTCTGGCTCCTTTCGGTCATCCATTTCACTTCAATCCCTGTGGGAAGATGCTTGAGATAAACGCAGGTGGAGGTCTTATTCACTTTCTGCCCTCCCCTTCCCGAGGACCGGATGAATTTCTCTTCAATATCCCTCTCATGGATGTTCAGGGCTTCCATCCTCTGTCTGAGATCTTCTGTTTTCTCTTCACTAACTCCAAACCGGACCACGGAGAGCCTCCCGGTTAAATCCATTTCCTCTTCTTAAAAAATATCACCATAGAAGCACCGATGAGAAGAATAACCAACCAGATGACAGGATAGCCCCAGTGCCACTCCAGCTCGGGCATATATTTAAAATTCATTCCGTAAATCCCTGCGATGAAAGTGAGGGGCATGAAGATCGTTGCGATAATCGTCAGCACTTTCATCACCGAATTGAGACGGTTGCTAATGCTCGAAAGATAGATGTCGAGCATTCCGGAAAGCATCTCCCGATAGGTCTCAATCGTATCCATGACCTGGACGGTATGGTCATAAACATCTCTGAGATAGATTCCTGTGGTCTCGTGAATCAGTGGCGATTCCCTCCTCTCCAGCCCGCTGATGACCTCTCTTAAAGGCCAAACCGCTCTCCTCATAAAAGTGATTTCATTCCTGAAGGTCTGAATTCCCTGTAGTGTCCGTTCAGTAGGGTGGGTCATCAATTCTTCTTCGAGAAGTTCCACCTTGTCTCCCAGCCTTTCAAGGATGAGGAAATAATGGTCCACGATGGTATCGATCAGGGAGTAGGCAAGATAGTCGGATCCCATCTTTCGAATCAGCCCTTTGCCGCTCCGGAGCCTCTCCCTGACCGGATTGAAAACATCTCCTTCTTTCTCCTCCTGGAAGGAGATGACAAAATTCGACCCCAGGATCAAACTGACCTGTTCCGACTCCACCCGATGATCAGGGTCACCTCCGCAAAGCATCTTTAAAACGATGTAGAGATAATCTCCTTAGATCTCCATCTTCGGACGTTGATCCGTGTTGAGGATATCTTCCATCACAAGGGGGTGGAGGCCAAAACAATGGCCCAATTTTTCGATGATCTCGATCTGATGAACTCCGTCCACATTGATCCAGGTGACCGTGGGTTTATCTCTGAATGGAAAGCATTCCTCCACGGATCGAACTTCTTTCTCCTCGAAACGGATCTCATCGTAATCGATGATGGTTATTCTGGGCACAGCAGCCTTTCCCTCCCCGATGTGGATAAGCGCCCCGGGAGGAAGACCGATCTTCTTCGACCTCTTCTTCGTCAGTTTCGCCATTGAAAATCACCAGACCCTTCATTTTAAGAATATAATTAAGCTAAAGAAATGATATGTAGTGGTTGCAGTACTACTTTTGGGGAGGCTCTACTTCGTAATTTCCATATAGACCTCATATTTCAATCTTTCTCTGATTTTACGGTTTAAAATGGTTTCGAGATAAAAATTCAGAATTTCATCAGTCCTGGCTTTTAATCTTTCTAACTCTGGAAGAATTCTTTTTAGGTATGACTCTTCTTTAGGGACATAAACCTCTGTAAAACCTAACTGAAGAAAGACTTTTAAATATCTGGCTTCTTCTTCAGATTGGCATTCGATAAAATTTTTCCCCGAATAGATTTTCCAACCAAACAGGTCTCGCTCAATTTTAATTTCTCCCGAACTCCCAAACAATTCTTTTTTAGAGAGTGCCTTCCTGGGCAAAGAAAGGACATGTTCTTTATAATATGCACCAATAAATTGCATGATCAATTCTCTTTTTCTATCCGGTCTATGACTGTATTTTTAAGGGATAGGATATCAATTCCTTCATTTATTTTATTGTTATTACCCATGCTTTTTGCCTTTTCAATACGGGATCTCACCAAATCAACCACTGCGCGATAAACTTCGAGTTGTTCCTCATCGGTTAACTCGAGGATTCCACCCATGATAACCCTGTCCAATTCCCTGCGATCGGGTGTAACTTTTTCAAGAGAGGTTCCTTCTGGAGAGGAGGCACCGAGTTCAGAAAAAATTGATTCTACCTCTCTATTGAGCATATCCTTAAAAGCCTTCTCTATTTTTGCCCCATATTTTTCAATTTTATAATATGGAATAGGCATGGCCTTTAGGTCATAAACTCTTATACCTTTCGGCCCGCCACCCCCTCCTGGTTGAGGCCCTGTTACTTCCGCGATTAAATGAAAAATGGTAGAATTTAATATGCCGCCCAAAAGAATTGGATTTTGCGCATAAACTCCATACAACCTATTATTAATAAAAATTGGTGTTTCTGAGTAGAATGCAACTAATCTTTCCCTTGAGTACTCCGGCCACATAAGATGGGCTGATATTTCATCAAGATCATACCATCTTCCTTCTTTTCTCTTACCATTCTGAATACATGTATCCCTATTATGGAAACCTTTTCTTTCACCCTTCAGGATATAATTGAGCATTTTTTTATTCCTCAGTTTTTCTTTTGGGAGGTGAATAAGTAAGACTCGCTTTTTTAGCTCCTGAGGATCAGCTCTATAACCCTTTATATCCGAAGGGCTTTCTGCCACATGATTTGGCATCCAATTCCCTTTTTCGTCCTTGTGCATCCAAAATTCTTTCTCAATTCCACTCCTCTTTATCTCTTCTTCTGTGAGATAAAAAAATTCATTAGCCCCACTCTTGATTCCAGATCGTATTTCTACCACTTTTTTTAAAGGGACAAGTTTGTCTTTTCCCTTCTCTAAAATCTTAAAAAAAATATCTGGCGCTCTTAAATATTTCCCCCATTTTGCTCCGACATATTTGTTTTCCTCAGAATCGAATCCTTCATCCCATAATTCTTTTTGGCTCTTAGGGAAGATTCTTAAATCTTCGTTTTCATAAAAATCGTTGTGGGCAAGAATGGTCTTTTTTAGTTTGTCTATTGAGTTTAATCTTTCAACCTGTTTTTCCCATATATCTTGGGCTGGTGGGATAAAATATCGCAAAGGTTTCTTAAGGCAGGTATATCGAACAAGATTTCCCTCTCGTTCCTTCTTTTCTCTACATTTTTGAAGGATGATAATACAGGTATTGACATCGGGCTCATCAAACCATGGTTCCACCTTGGATTCAATCACAGTGATGATCTTGTAGTTTCTTAGGAAAAATTCCTGAAGGCCCTTGCCATAATCTACATCAAGCCATGTGCTGGAGACGATAAAGCCGAAATATCCACCCTCTTTCAAAAACTTTGTGCCGTGGACAAAGAAATAGGCATGGATACCTGCCCTTTTTCCGATTTCAGCAATCTTTTTGCCGGAAATTTTTAGGGCTTTCTCTATTAACTCCTCTTTATCAACGCCAATTTCAGATATCTCCTCTTGTCTTGTGTAAGGAGGATTCCCTGCAATGACATCATACCATCTGGGATAAGTAACCTCTCGTTTTTGTTTACCAAGTCCTACGACCAATCTTTTTCTATATTTTTCTGGCAGATCAAAACCCTCATTTCCGACAGGAAGAGCGAAAAAGTCTTCTTGAAGTATATTTGGATAATTCTTGTCTATACCAAGGTCATTTATTGCTAAATTAATTGTAGCAAGGTGGGCCGGGAATTTTGCGATATCATTTCCCCACAGAGACTCTAAGATGTCTTCATGCTTTTTATACTGATTCATCAGCTTCTTGTGTTGATAAGCTCTCACGAGAAAGGTGCCTGCTCCACAAGCAGGGTCCAGAATCTTGTCATCTTCGTGGGTTAAACAAAACCTGAGAATGAGGTCTACCACATCTGGATTTGTAAAATATTGACCTAAATTATGTCGTTCATCTTGGGGAATAAGGCGTTCAAAGATTCTACCAATGACATCAAAGCCTATTTTTGAAAAATCATATCTTCTGAGAACATGGATGAGTTCTTTTATCTCTTTTACAACTTCCTTTGCCTCGGGAAAGGCAACAGCGTCTATAAAGTCTGTAGTGTAGATGGTCTCATAATCTATCTTCAAAACCTCATTGAAGTAGGCTTGAAGATTTGTCTGAAGCATGGCCCCTTTTGTAAGACTTTCGGGGATTTCCAAAGGATCAAGTTCGTGAGGCCTCTTGGCTTGAAGAAGGTTATAAAAGAGAATCTTGTTTGCCAAGAGGTAAGCGGTTTGTCTTGCAGCTTTGTCAAAATCCTGAGATTCCCAGGCAAAACTCCAACCCTGATCAACAAACCATCTTTTTAACTTCTTAACAAATGAATGGTCTTTATGGCTTTGATCTTCAATAATCCTTCTGTAATAGGTTGAGAGAATTCTAATCTTTTCCTGAAGTCTGAAGATCAAAAACTCATCAATGGGTTGTTTGGGTTCTGGTTCTTTGCCAAGATGGACAGAATAAAGTTTCGTTAGAAACCCTTCGAGCTCTCTCTTTATAGAGCCACTGTATTTTGTCTGTTCAATATCATCGAGGTTCTCAAGCTCCGACAGTGAGTATTTTCCGATGATCAGTTCTTCTTCGGGTTTTAAAGAATTAGCTTTTTCTGTATTGAACCATATAAGTCTTTTAAAATTTGTTGTGGCAAAATATTTTGCTTTTCTAATCGTCGCCTTCTTCCTTGCGGGTTCTCTTAACTCTTTATCATCAAAAACATCAAAATAAGGCGGTTTTGCCTCAATCACACAGAGCACCTTCTTGCTCTTTCTTGATTCATAGATGACCGTATCCGGAAGTTTTTTGTCTTTAGCCGTGGTCTCAACATCAGGCATCCCAAGGTCAAGATTCTTCTTGTCAATAATTTCCCTCATCCAATACATCAGGATGGCAACAGCAGACCGCTCTGTTTTATAAACAGCCACATCAAAGGGACTTGGAACTTTGGCTGACTTTTCCTTGATTTTACTTTTCATATTCCTTTAGAACCTGACCGACGATTCTTCTCGCAATCTCAAAAGCGGCGGCAATCCTAATAATTTTTACATCGCCAATTCCTTTTATCTGTAAAAATTTTTGTAAAGGTTGATTTGCGATACCTTTAAACGAACCAAACTTTGCAAGAATTTCCTCGGCTATTTTTTCCGCAGATTTCCCTTTAATGCCCGAAGAGATTAAGATGGACAGTAGTTCCACATCTGTAAGGCTTTCAGCCCCAGTCTCTCTCAGTTTGCCGCCAGGATGATGCCATGGTTGGGTTACAGAATCCCTTTTGCTTTGATGATTATTCTTTTTTTCCAAAAAATTCCCTTTTCCCCAATGCAGTTCAAATTTATTTCAATATAGCAAAAACGCCAATGTTGTCAATGAAATCATTTTTTAAATGATCGACTCCGGATCATCGCACCAGCAGAGTATACCGCCGTCGATGTTCTTCACATTCTCAAAACCTTCCTTCTGGAGTTTGAGACAGGCCTTATAGGAACGAAGGCCTGATTCGCAGTGGACGGCAATCTCCTTCTTCTTGTCAAGTTCTCCCAGATGCTTTTCCAATTTCCATAGGGGAACCCAAGTGGAACCGGGAATCCGTTTCCTCTTGACCTCATCTTCTTCTCTTACGTCCAGCACCTGAAAAGTCTCTTTTGAAGTGGAAAGTTTCTCTCTCACCTCTTCTACCTGAATCCCTCTCACCCTTCCTTCGAGCTTGTTCGTCAGGACATTGGCCGCCACAATGACAGGCGAGAGGACCGGACTGAAGGGTGGAGCATAAGCCAAATCCACATTGGCCAGATCCTTGCAGGTCATCTTGCCATGAAGGGCCATGGCAAGGATATCGATGAATTTATCCGAAGGGCCTTCTCCGATGGCCTGCCCCCCAAGAATCCTGCCTGTCTCCTGATCGGCAATCACCTTCAGCGTGGACTCCTTCTCGCCGGGATAGTAGTGGGCTCGATCGTATCCCCTCACAATCGCCTGAATGGGATGGAATCCTTCCTTTTCAGCCTCCCTCATGCTTAATCCGGTCTTCGCCACATTGAAATCGAAAACCTTGAAGATGGCTGTTCCCATCACTCCCGGATAAACAGCATGGCCACCACAGAGATTTACACCCGCTACCCTACCCTGTTTATTTGCTGTAGAACCAAGAGGAACCCAAACTTTTTTCCCTGTAATCAGATGGGTTGTCTCGGCGCAATCTCCTGCTGCATAAATTCCCTCAGCGCTGGTCTCCATCCGCTCGTTCACCCACACCGCCCCGGTCTCACCGATCCTCAACCCGGCCTTTTTCGCCAGCTCTACCCGGGGCCGGACTCCAAGGCTCATCAGAACCGCATTCGCCTCTATCTCACGGCCTGCTGTCCGGACCTGCGTTACCTTTCCTTCGCTCCCTCTCAGGGCCTCAATGCCCTCTGAAGTATAGATCTTAACCCCTTTCTTCTCCAGATATTGACGGAGCAATCCGGCGAAATCGTCATCAAAAAGCGTGAGGATCTGGGGCGCCAATTCAACGATCGTCACCTTTTTGCCTATATGGATGAGGGATTCGGCCATCTCGAGACCGATGTAGCCTCCACCAGCGATCACCACATCGGTGATCTTATCCGACTTTAAAGCCTGAAGGATCTCATCAGCATCGAAGATCGATCGAAGATAAAAGACATTTCCCAGATCGATGCCTTCGATCTTCGGTCGGATCGGCTGGGCACCTGTTGCGATGACGAGCCGGTCAAAATGATCCTCAAACAGCTCTCCCGATTCGAGGTTTTTCCCGGAAATCGTCTTCTCTATAATATCTATCTCTTCGATCTGTCGGTTTCTCAGGACTTTTATCCCGTCCTGAGCAAACTTGCCGGGTGTCCTGGAGATCAGATCTTCTCTCTTCTTGATCAGGCCACTGACAAAATAGGGAAGTCCACAACCTGCATAGGAAATCTCCTCTTCTTCCTGATAGACGACAATCTCCATCTCAGGGTCGCACCTTTTCGCCTTTGCGGCCGCCTTAGGCCCGGCGGCTACTCCTCCGATCACCAAAAGCCTCTTTCCCATTTTGAATCCTCTATTAGATTTTACTCTGCACCCTTTGTTTAATGACAATCCACGAGGGTTACCCGGATCGGCGCTGTTGATAAAAATTCCAGAGCGCCTTCGATTGAGGATCGAGGTTGGTCAGACCGTATTTCTGAGCCCAATCCATCGCCTCCATAAATTCCTGAGCTGTGATCCCCCGAGCGATCTCCTGGTGCTCGTATGCCTTATACTCAACCCGATACTGGGCCATGATGTTGATATAGGTGTTTTTGGGCAGAGCCTCAGCCACCCACCTCAAAAATTTCTCCGCCCCTGACACCCGGTTGGGCATGACCAGATGCCGGATCATCACCCCCCGCAGAGCAATCCCCTGTGGATCGGGCTGGAGGACACCTACCTGCCGGTGCATTTCAACAATTGCCCTCTTCGTCACCTCGGGATAGTCTGATGCCCCGGATGAATATTTTGCCGATTTATCGGGGTCCATATATTTCATATCCGGAAGGTAGATATCAACGATCCCGTCTAAAATCTTCACTATCTCCGGCAGTTCATAGCCGCTCGTGTTGTAAACCAGTGGAAGTCGCAACCCTTTTTTCAGGGCGATTCGGGTAGCGTTGAGAATATTGGGCATGACGTGGGTTGGGGTGACCAAGTTGATGTTGTGGCACCCCATTTTCTGAAGTTTGAGCATCATGTCCGCTACATCCTCATCTTCAACCTCCTTCCCTTTCCCTTCATGGGCGATGGGCCAGTTCTGGCAGAAGATACAACGCAGGTTACAATTGGAGAAGAAGATGGTCCCGGACCCCCCTGCACCGACCAATGGCATTTCTTCTCCAAAGTGGGGGTTGAAGCTAAAGATGACAGGTTTCAAAGGAGCCCGGCAGAAGCCCTTCTCGCCCTTTAGGCGATTCACCCCGCACATCCTCGGGCAGAGCCGGCATTTTTCAAAGAGTGCATACGCCTGTTTAATTCTCTGAACCAGCTTACCCTCTCCCTCAAGTTTCTCATAGGCCGGCGCCCACCGCTCTTCTTTTCTCTTGGCGAAAAGAGAGGAGGGAAAAAGGAGTAAACCGCTTAAGAGAGCCGAACTCTTAATAAAATTTCTGCGAGTGAATGCCATATGGATAAGATTATACTTCACCGAGGTAAAGATGTGAAGAGGGTAAGTTTAAGAGAGCTCTGGAAAAAACTTTTCGCTCTCTGATTACACAGATTCCAAAAAAAGATTCCAGAGATTCTTCTATATTTATCAATGAATTTCTAATCTGTGTAATCGATCCCTAATCCATGTAATCAGAGATTTTTAATATTTTCTAAAAATCTCATTCAAAAAGGTTGACGAGAAGATTGGTTCGGCTATAATTAAAGTGTGTTTCTAAATTCAGTTAGTTCGTCATACCCGCGAAGGCGGGTATCCAGAACGTATTGAAAAGACTGGATTCCCGTTTCCACGGGAATGACAGAAAAAGAAGATTACGGCATTTATGGACAGATGCTAATTTAATATCATGATAACGAACAAAACAACTTCTCATCCCCAAATGACGAGGCGGGAGG
>JAGXTA010000177.1 GCA_018333535.1 Deltaproteobacteria bacterium
TCGATCAATGCAAGATGGGCTTCACGAAAAAGGGTCTTCCTAACCAGCCCTTTTTGAGGGGGTCCAAAGGCCCCCAAAATTGGCAAAACAGTTAGTAGCCGGTTTGTAAGTATATGAATTACAAAGGTTTTTACTTGGTTAGGAAATGGCCATATCATGTATTAAATTACCTCAATAATATCAACATGTTAGAATTTCGTGAAGCCCTCTTTGGCTATATCTTGGTTAGTATCTCTTGTTCGATGATTTTGCGATCTTTCCCGTGCCTTAACTTGCTGATTTCATTTAGCTTTTTTGCAACTTCCCGGTCCCTTTTGGATGAAGGAGCCTTTATATGAATCATGTTAGGGTCCTGGTATCTTCCATCCTTGATCCCATGAATGACTGCATAGTAATCTGGAATCCGTGCAAGGTCCCTTTCATCAAATTTTGGGTACGTCATATTGGAGAGGACTCTTGCACTTTCCATTCCCTGCCTGAAGATGACAAAAGTCCCGATGTTGGAAAGAACGGCATCATTAAATTCCTTTGGCAACTGGTGGAGGCTCTGGTTAGCCAAATGGAGGCCGACTTTGTATTTCCTGGCCGCCGAAAGAAAGGTGTCAAGTGTGCTCGTGGTAAATTCTTGAAACTCATCGATATAAACATTAAACAACGTCCGTTCATTTTCTGGAACCTCTGCCCTTCTCATCATCGACCGTTCGAGAGAATAAGCCATGAGAAGCCCTAATAACTTTGAGTTTAAATCCCCAATCTTACCCCGGGATAGATTGACAAGAATTATCCTGTTCCCGTTCAGCAAACTTTTGATATCTAAACCCTGTCGCTGGCAGAGAATATTGCGTAACATTCGGTCATCTATGAAGTGTGAAAACTTGCTGGAATAGTAGGCGGAATACTCACTCTTATGGTCATTGCCCCATTTCTTCCAGACTTTTTCAAAATAGTTCCTCACCCTGGGAGTTTCGCAATTTCTTAAGTAGGCCTTCAGATACTCATCATCCTCAAAAATCAGGGGTAAGTCCGAGAGTGTTCCCTGGTTCTCCATGATCAGAAGGAGCCCATTTCGAATCGCTTGGAAGAACATAGGTCCCATGTGGTCGGCGAGATAGAGTTTGTTGAATAAACTAATCATAAACTGGACAGCGCTGTCCCGCTCTTCTACATTTACATCTTGAAGGATATTCAATCCGATTGGATGTTCCACATCGCTGGGATCAAAGACCATAATCCTCTCAGCGTATTTTGTCTGATCCGGGATTTGTTCCAAAATATTCTCGACGAGGTCTCCATGGGGGTCGATGACACAGCAACCTCTCCCACAAAGAATATCTTTAAGGGCAAGGTTCAACAGAAGGGTAGATTTTCCTGTTCCAGGCTTTCCGCTGATGTAAAGGTGAAGATTCCTTGACGAGCCCGGAAGATAAAAGGGGGTCCTGCCTCCTTTCTTTTCAGCGAATCCTATTAAACTTCCTGGCTCTTTATCGATGCTTTTCTTCTCCAAATCCCCTTCTTTTTTCACCAGGAGACGGAGATGTTCTTTAACCAGAATAGTTCTCAACGAATTTTCATCGCCCGTTCTTTTTGTTATTTCACGCTCCATTGCACCTCCATATATAAAATCTCGTATGGCATTGCAGCCTTACAGTTCTATTGGTTAAACCCATTACCCCCTCCTGCCGATAGGGGAGAAACTCTGAGTTTAAGGATTATCTTTGGAATGGCCTATGAATTCTGGGTTTCCTGTTTCCAGGGCCGCCCTTCAAGAAAAAGGCCAGATGAAGAAGCTGGTTTTCAAATACCAGAGAGGATCCAATGACCTGGTCACTTTCTACCCTGCCATCCATTCCAAGATCAACAGAAGGCCTCCATTCAACTTTCCCCGATTTAACTTTATCCATGAATTCACAAGCAAGGTCTTTCATCCTTGAGGAATAACCCTCACTCTCCCGAACATTTAGAGCTTCAAGGGCATAACTTGAAACCAATTTTTTGAATACCTTCTCCAGTGTATCCGCTCTCCCGAAAGAGTCCAGGCCAACTGCTCTGTTATCAATCAGGACAATCATGCCGACCTGATTAGGGATGACTTGAAAGTTCTCCAGATATTCGTTTATGGAGACCTCCTTTTGTATATATATGTCCCTCATGGCATCGGTGGAAGAAAAAATTCCAAGCTTGTCTGCTTTTTCGGATAATCCATCCCAGACTCTCGATTGATCGGGATAGAATCCTCTGTCACGGGCTACGGAATCTATGATATCTTCCTGGGCGTTCTTCCTCATAAATGCTGAAAACATTCTGCTTTCGGAGCAAAAAGTTTCGCTTTTATAGGACCAGCGTCTACGCTCAACGCAGCTAACAGGGATAATCACCTCATTGTGTCCACCTATCAGCATCGTAACGTTGACAATTCTGTTCTGTTTCGACCCCACAAGCTCCTCTCCTTCCAGGATGAGGATCATCTTTGGGCCTCGATTGACCAATCTCAAATTCGGAATATTTCCTCTTTCGGTAACCTCCGTGATGGTCATCACATCCTCATTCAGGGCCTCATCCAGAGTGTAATATTCAAAGGGCGCTTCCATTTCCAGAATTAAAGGCAAAATTCCAATATTTTTGTAAACTTGCAGCTCCCCCATCGAAATGGCTTCCAGGTATTTTTTGATAACTTCGTCCATAAATCATCCTCCTTCTCTCTTTTTCATTTTTTGTTTATAATAGACGTTAATCAACCTTTTTTTCTTACATTTTTGTGACGATCCGAGAAGTGTTTGAATTTCACATGGTATATGTCCAACTCGGGAACGAAAAATGGACTTTGAAGAAAAATTGATGTAAATTGAATAAAAAGAATTATGGATTTTATAAAGATCGACGATGATGTGAAACTCTGGGAGAGATGCATAGCCGGTGACAGGGGTTCCTGGGAAATCCTGGTTGACCGTTACGGCAGGCTCGTTTGCAAGACTATTCTTGATACCCTGAAGAAGTTCTCAAACCCATCAGTGATTGATTGGAAGGATATCTATCAAGATGTCTTTTTGAAATTGAAACAGAAACTTCACCAATGGAAGAGAAAAGCCACTCTGGCCACTTATATAAGAGCGGTTGCCTATCATGCAACGATCGATCGGATCAGAAAGCAAAGGGTGGACCCACAAGAGGATAATGTAACAACAGATGAGTCTGACCCTTTAAACCGGATTCTTGTGAAAGAACTCATGAGCAACCTGACTCCAGGCGAATATCTTCTGATAAGCCTCCATTTTCTCGAGGAATGGTCCTTACAGGAGATAGCTGAACTCTTCGGTAAGGATATCGGGGCGATTTACACGATGAAGACCAGGGCGCTGGCCAAGCTAAGAAAAATTCATTTGACCCACGGGCAGATGCAAGAAAAGCAGACCCATGCCGTCTATTATAATGGGGAAAAAGATGGAAACTGAGAATGATGACATAAAGAGTTTCGTAAAGAAAGTCTTCCCGAAGTCTTTGGGATTGACAAAAGATAAGGCCTGTCCCTCTGAAGATGAGCTTGCGTCGTTTATCGATGGGAGGCTCAAAGGAAGAAAGGAGGGAGATCTTATTTCTCATCTTGGGGTATGCAAAGAATGTCTTGAAACCATCAGGTTTCTCCGCAAAGAACCCTCCCCCGAGGAAGCGCCTGTTCCCCGATGGTTAGAGCAAAGGGTTAAGGAGATATTTCCTGTTAGGCCGAAGATATGGGAGATTGTCCTTGGACGTGTGACCCCTGTTCTTGAAATAGTCAAACACAATGCAGAGTTAGGTCTCACCATTCCAGGGTTTGAAGTAGTTCCAACCAGCGAATCGTTCTTATCTAAAGCCGAAAAAGCCTCATCGACTATAGCAGAAAAAGAGGAAGCGCCTGTTACAGGAAAACAGCTATCTTATGTGCCAGGCAAATTTCAGAAACCAGCTTACAGTGATTTCTGGAAGAGTTGTATGGAAATGCGGGCTTATGACTCCCCGATGGAACTTTTTAAAAGGGAAAGTGAAGATTTTTATGCAAGAAAGGAAGAAGCACATAAGGTGATAGAAGGCCTCAGGAGTCAGATTTCCAGAGGTTTCGTTTTCCAGGAGCGCCTGGGAGATTATTCTGTTTATCTTTTCCTGACAAAAAAGGAGGACACGGAGACCGTTGAGGTTCAAATTGAAACTCGAGATCCATCGGGAGAACCTGTGGAAGATATGGAGATTCTGTTTATTGAGGGCCGGAAGGCTTTAGAGAAGTTATTAACCAAAAAAGAGAGCCACACCTTGAGAATCCTGAAATCTAACCGGCTTCGCATCAAGTTTAAACACAAAGGGATTTATTTAGGACAGGCTGTATTGGATTTCAGACATAAAGGAGTGTACTGAACCACTCTGCTTCAGACTCCCAGTCTTCGGCAGCCCTTCTGCCTTTCGGGCGTCATAATTAACGAGCGCTTTCATGCACTTATGTACGCGGCGCGGTAACCACTTAATTCCGTGGTTTCTTGACTTAATGCGAGGCCTCCAAAATATTTCTCTAAAATCCTTCCGATGGAGGGAGATGTGACACAAATATATAAAAAAGAATTTAAATGTGCTTTATGCGGAAATTTAAGTACCCATGAAGCGATCATTTCAACCAATACCCTTGGATGGCCAGATTTAGATACCCGACCATCCGAAATGGCGCGATCGACCATTAATGCATGGATCCAGATGTGTCCATCATGCGGCTTTTGCGCTCCTGATATCTCTGAAGAAGTAGCGAAAGCTGCAAAAGTAGTTCAGGGTAACGTATATCGGGAGCAACTTGAGAATCCTGATTATCCAAAATTGGCCAATTCTTTTCTCTGCTGGTCGCTTATTCAAGAAATTTCCGAACAATTTTCAGATGCTGGATGGGCCTCTGTCCATGCTGCCTGGGCTTGCGATGACAGAGGCTCTATCAAATCTGGCCAATTATGCCGGATGAGAGCAGCGCATTTATTTCTAAGAGCAAGAGAAAAAGGTCAAAAATTTGCTAAAGGGGTTGGAACAGAGGAGGCTCTGATTTTGACGGACATATTAAGGAGAGCCGACCGGTTTGAGGAGGCCCTTACAATATGTGAAGAAGCCCTGACAAAAGGAGCGGACGAAAACGTCAAAAAACTCCTCGAACATGAAAAAACCCTAATTGAGGAGCAGGATACCAGTGTAGCTAATCAAAGTACTATACTCTTTGCCAAAGTATTCCAGAAGATGGAAGAGAAAGGGATTAAAAAGAAGGTCTTTACGAGAAAAGAACTTAATGCCCTTATCAAAGAAAGCGAGAACGATTCTAAATGACATTGTGTGTATGATGTTAAAGAAAAATTCCTTTAAGGCACGTTTGATAAATTCCCTCTATGTCTCCCTTTTACAAAGGGAGACTTTAAATCCCCCCAGATGAATGTTTTGCTCTGTTTTTC
Organism: Deltaproteobacteria bacterium; assembly: GCA_018333535.1. GTDB lineage: Bacteria > Desulfobacterota > BSN033 > BSN033 > UBA1163 > RBG-16-49-23. The sequence continues at coordinate 5,445 of JAGXTA010000177.1, forward strand.
CATCACGGAATTGGGGATGCTTCCAATGAAATGAAGAATGCCAAACTCAAAACCGAGAATTTCTTGCCAACAAAACCCCTTGGAAATAATAAGGGGAATGCTATATTTGATCTTCAAATATGAAATTATTAGGCGTCAACAAAGTCCCATCGTTGGCAAAAACATACGCTTTTTTAAGTTGTCATTTTTCCAGTTCTCTCGTCACGGCCAACCCAATCTTCTCCCGCATGCGAAGGCTCTCGGACATAGACCCCGGCCCCCAATCCCTTGCGCCTTTTTAGCCCGATCCGTCTCTGAAAATCTTCTCACAATGATCGCCTTCCACTTCGGAATCACTGGAATAGGCACACTTCGGCACGCATCCCTATTTGAACCATGAAATTTTCACTTTCTGCCTTCCCCGACTCAGCGCTGGAAGGGCTGCCTCGGCTTTCTATTTCCTCATCGTCTTCTCGATTTCCGCCCTTCGAGCCTCAAGCTGATCCAATCTCTTTTTCAGGTCAGTCATTTCCTTCTTAATTTTGCGTAGCTCTGTCCGGTTTTTACTGTTCAACAGGCTGTCCGCCCCAAGCTCCTCAACGATGTACTGCTCAAGCTGACTTTTTAAAACCCTAAGATACGGATTGCCCCATATCGCCCCGTCTCGGTATTCCAGTTTTCCGGCTCGGATGCCCTTCACTATGAAGTCCCGGCTCACTCCATATTCCTTTTGGGCCGTTACGTCGCTGAGGGTTGCCCCCTTGCGATTCCATTCTCCATATTCCGCCATATCTCACCTCTTGCAGTGAAAACGGACAAGCTAAACCCCTCGCAGCGTAATGTCATAATAGACGGCAACGAGCGACTGATTGAACTCCTGCTTTACAAAACGGCACTGAACAAGTTCACCGGGGGATGCGAGTCGTACCCCTGTGTTTTGTTTGGACGTTTTTTTGCCTTTCATAAAGTGTCTCCAAGTTGTTCCGGGCGAACTCATATTCTGGCGGTGCCAGACTGATCGATCGCTTGAGCACGGTTTCTGCCTCTTCGAGGAGGCCCGCTTCGAGAAGAGAGTACCCGAGATCGTTAAGATGAAAGTAGTTGTTTGGTTCTAGTTCAACATCTCTCCGTTCCTTGCGGATAGACTCCTCGATCTTTCCGAGTTTGTAGAAGCAATATCCCGATCCAATGTAATGAAGAGCTTGTGTCGGATATGCTCTTTCGGCCGAAAGGTAGAGCTCAAGCGCATTCTTGAAGTCCTCATGGTCTAACAGAAAATTACCTGCTTTGTCTATGATCTCCGCAAGATCTTCTTCATTTTCTGGTAGCTTGGTGAGTGTGAGAAACAGCTCCATTGCTTCTTTGACAAAGCCATACTGGTATTCCAAGGAGCCCACAGTCAGGAGCGCGGGAGCGAACAGTGGGTCGATGGCCAGTGCAAGGAATCCAGGAGGCCATTTAGGTTTCGGCAGTGTCTCGGCCCCTGATTTGAGAAGGGCTATGCTGAAGAGGTCGGACGCCATGGATGAGTCGTATTCCCACTGTGCTGCCATTCTCCGTTTCTCCGGAGCGGCACGAGCATACTTTATTCGCAATGCCTTCAGGCCTGAATCCCCAGTTATTGATACAGAGAAGGAGCGGTATCTATAAGGTTTCTTCATACCGATTTCGTCCTAACATTTATTTTTATCATTGCATCAAAATAAGGGTTGTTTTTGAAATTGATCAACCCTGGTAACCAGTCTCCCCTATTCATGCTCTCGATAATTGGAATATACATATTATATGGAAATTGTTCAACCGTAACTTCTGGGAAGAAGTCATTAAGGAACCTCCCCAATATGTTGGGGGTGTTTTTGGCCCCTACCCCTAAAGGTGAGGATTTCTTGCCAATATGTGCACTTTACTCAAACTGAAGATATCTGGTTGAAATCTTCAATAAGGGCAGGAATTTCTATGTTGGCGATAACAGGAAGTAACGCTTGCCTGACTTCCCCAGGTCACCACACCAGGCAAACTCCCCTACCCTCAAACACAGTGGACGTAGTGCAAATTGCCCCGGCAGCAGAAAGTCACGGCTTTTGGCCGGGATGTCGGCCCGCTTGGGCGTTAGTCGGGTGCCACGGGCTTTCGGGGCCTCAAGGGACGGGGGCCTCAAGGTTCACAAGGCCGAATTACGTTTTCGGCTTTTTCCAGAATGGGCCAGTTTTGCCGATTTCTTTCATGGCCTGGACCATCTCGCGGACATATTCGTGCATATGGGAAACGTAGTCCTCATCCAAGCGCCGCCTGAAGTAAGGTCCAGAGAAGAGCTTAAGCAGGTCAGACAGTGACAGGATGCCCTCGTCGGTACCTTCGATAAAGGATTTCCAGTTACGAATGTGCTCTTCCGACCGGAAGAGATTCATGGTGCTTCAGGCATAGCCCGGGTCTTCAAACCATTTCCAGAATGGCACGGCCACATAGGCCGTGTATCCTAAAGCTTCGTCGTTCAGAACCTTCCCGTCACGGATGATCACCCGGAGAAGCTTGCCGCAATCCAGGCAGGGGAAATCCACCGTCAGTGTCTTGCCAGGGAATAGCCAGCAGACCGCCAGCGATTCAAAGGCTCACTGGCCAAACCATTTCTGCTGACCGTCGATGGTGATCCGGTATTGGGTCGGAAGGTTGTTAAAGGGTGCGAATGAGACGATGAGATCGGTTCGAGGGTACAACCACCCGGGGATTCCCGAGGAGAAAAGGTCGTGCAGGATCTTCCGGCCTTCTTCAGCGGAAAGATTGAGTGTGGCGGCAAGTTCCGTGTAAAAGGGCGCCTGTCCGGTTTCTACCATACGCTTCATGATGACATGAAACGTTTTATCAAGCGTGGTGGGATTGCTCATGGTTTTCCTCCTCTGAAGTTTCGTATTGTTAGTGAGCTAAAATTTTATATTAAACTCCTCATTGCCTTTATCGTGGAAGATTGGGGTCACCCATTTCTGACCCCATCTCAGCCCGGATTTTTATTCAGTTTTATTAACGGTCTCAGAATAGAATTGACATAAGCATTGGAAAATCTCCCCTCCCCCTCTTTGCCAAAGAGGGGTAATTCCTCCCTTAGGCAAAGGGAGGTTAGGAGGGATTTTACAAATCGATGCCGTTACTATTTTGAGATCAATTAATAACTCATATCAGATCTTCTGTCCCCTGATTTCTTCCGCGTCTTGGAATAACTCCATAATGTAGCAAGGGCTTGGGCTGCCAGTTCAGGTGAAGTGAAAATCGGCATTGACCGACCGCAAAGGGAGGTAATCTCATCCACAAATGCAGGGTGGCCAACCACAACGCCGAGCAGAGGCTTATCTGGATATCGCTCGCGAATAGATGCGATATCCCCAAACCAATCCTTCGCCGTCATTCCAACGCTCTTGAAGTGCCTGACAGCCACATAGGGTATGACCATAATAGCGAGCACCATGTCAATCCCCGGATCTGCCAAGAGCATCGGCAGGAGCTTGCCGTAGATCCCCGAGGGGCCGGTATCGAGTGGATTTTTAACATTCATCCAGTTCGGCGATATTTCCCGTGCCTGTTTCACCATCAATGAGGAGAGAGGAGGGACGGTGAGCCCATTCGACACCGCGACATCTGTTGCTAAGGCTCCCAGGCTTCCGCTCGTCGTGATAATGCCGAGGCGGTTACTCTTAAGCAAGGGTTGAGTCGCGAAGACCCGCGCCAGATCGATGAGTTGGGAAAGACTTTCAGCTCGAATCGCCCCTGCCTGGGCAAAGGCCGCACGATAGATATTATCCTCTCCAGACATGCTGCCCGTGTGAGAGGCGGTCGCTCGCTTGCCAGCCTTCGTCCTGCCGCTCTTTAGTATCAGGACAGGCTTCTTTTGAGTTACATGGGCAAGTGACTGCATTAAACGTCGACCATTTCTGGTTCCCTCAAGATACATCATGATCACTTGTGTCATGGGATCGCGATCAAGATAATCCAACACATCAGATTCATCGACATCCAAGCGATTGCCCAGCGTAACCGCTTTTGAGATCGAAAGACCATATTGAGGAAGATGATCCAGCAGAATATTTCCAAAGACCCCACTCTGTGCAATGATGGAGAGAGGTCCTGGGGTAAGAGATTCCTCGATTAATTCTACTGAACAGAATTTGTTTTCTGTATTCACCACACCCACACAATTCGGCCCAATGACCCGCATACGGTATTGCATGGCAATAGTTTTTACCCTCTCCTGTAAGGCCATGCCTCTCTTACCGATCTCGGCAAAACCGGCGGTCTCAATAATGACACTTCTTATTCCCCGCCCTCCAATCTCTTCCATCACTCCGGGGACGACCTCAGCGGGAACAATGACGATCCCCAGATCAACAGGCGAGGGAACATCGCGAACTCGTTTGTAAACATTTTGGCCATGCATCTGCCCGCCTGCGGAATTAACAAGATAAAGGCGATTCCCCCAACCCTGTTTCTGCAGAAACAGGGGAATGCCATAGCCGAAGCCAAAAGACCTTCGGGCTCCCACAAGGACAACGCCTTTCGGCTCAAAAAAATTCTGAAGGCTACCGACTGACATAGGATTCCCCCTTGAGAAGATCACAGGATTTATGGATAAGATATCATTTGGTCAAAAACTCCATCCTTTTCTTACCTTTTCACTTCTTCATATATCACACCAAATTAGTTTAAGGAAGATTGGAAAAAATCATCGTTGGATCGAACCCGGCGGATATAGTGCAAATTGCCCCGGCAGCAGAAACGGGTGTAAGAGATGGGGACGATACCGGCCGGTGAACGAAAATGGGTTGGTTGAAAACCTACTCAGCTTCTCGTCTGAAGGGCTTGGCGAGGATCTCAAGGACCCGGAAGTCAAAAAAATTGTTGCAGTGTGATGGCCAGACCACAATCGCACTATCCGCCCCTCCTCCTTTTGAAGATGAAGTGCCTCCTACCGCAATCGTCTTTTCAATGGGGATGGCGCCACTGTCTGCGGCCATGATGGCACATTCGATCGCCACTTTGATCCCCACACCGAAGAGACACCGAAGGGACTCGGCAAGCACCTCTGCATGAGAGGCCCCGGAGAATTTATTACTGAAGGACCGCTCAAGACCGGAGAGGATATGACTCTGCTTCACCACCTTGCATCCCATAGATTCCACTTCTTTCAAAATTTTCTGATCAAATTTCCAGACACCAGGAGCAGAAAATCCAGGCTGGGAGCTCACAATGACAAGGTTTGTCTCCCGTGCCATCTTTTTTGCAAACTTGAGACCTGTGACTCCCCGGGAACTTGCCACCACCACGCTCTTGATATCTTTCTCTTCCAAGCGATTGTAAACGATGTCCACAACCGCATCGGTGTTGTCAATCCCGGATTGATTAAAATAGACGATCGATCGATCCACCCCGTTCATATTTTCCTCCTATCTGTGTAATCAGGGACATTTGTGGTCGCTGGGCTCAAATCTTTATCCTTGACTTTCCTTTCAGTTTCGTGCCGCGTCCCTGTGATTGCCTGACCCACATTCATTCCTGCTGACAGCTCTTACAACGCTTCAAGGGTTATAATCCTTGTATGCTGTTGCCGGTCTCCCTTAAATTCGGTCAAAATAGCATCCATTTGCTGGTCCTTGCGGGACCAAACCTGATTCACCCAGTCTTGGGACTGATTTCTGTAGTCGTCGTCCTCAACATAGTTTTTTCCAGATACATTGTCAGGAAGCGGCAAATAATTAACCTGCACGATGATGTCAGATACTCTTCCTGAAAGCATATCCCAGAACGTCGGAGGCACCGCCTTTTTAGGGTAAACAATGGTCACATCGAGGATGCTGCTTAAAAACTCTCCCATACAGGAGAGCACAAAGGCAGTTCCTCCGGCCCTGGGGAGCAGTAAATTCCGGTAGGGGGAGTTCTGGGCCTGGTGCTTGGCTGAATTGAAACGGGTTCCTTCCGGGAAATTTATGACGGTGACCGGAAAGGTTTTGAACTTTTCACAGGCTTTGCGGGTTGTTTCAAGGTCTTTTCCTCGGAGCTCAGGGTGCTTTTCCAGAAATGAACGTGAATAGCGTTTCATGAATGGAAAGTCCAATGCCCACCAAGCCAGACCAAGGATGGGAACCCAGATCAATTCCTTTTTCAAAAAGAACTTGAGAAAAGGAATCCGGCGGTTAAACACATGTTGAAGAATAAAAATATCCGACCAGGAGCGGTGATTCACCACCATCAGATAGGATTGATCAGGAGAAAGCTGGTCTGTAAATCCACGGACATCCCAATGAATTTTCTGGGTAAGCTGTACAATAAGACTGTTCCCATCAATCCAGTGGGTGGCAATAAAAGTGAGTATGCGGGAACACGCATTTCTCCATCTATGGATGGGAATCATAAACTTGATCAAAACAAAGAAAAACAAGACCGAAGCCCAAAACACGGTATTGATAAAAAACAATCCCGTCACCAGGGTTCCCAATATTGGCGGTGGTAAAAAACGGAACATCGCGTGCCTTCTGAATCCTTCAGTCATTCCATTCCTTTTGGGATGATTATAACAGAGAAATCCGTTGTGGCAAAGCCGTTTAGACAGGCAGAAGAGCCCCCCTGCGGGCTCCCTGTTAGGGCAGTCGCAGTAAACCCCGTTAGAAATTCCGGCGGGAATCCAGGTTCAAAAAACTGGATTCCGGATCAAGTCCGGAATGACCAGATGTGTAAGGTTATTTCGGGCGCAGCACACCAGTGATACTATCCGCAGCATGATTTGCTGACCTGGTTATCACAGGGTAAATCATACTCCTTTGCCTCACCCATAAGACCATTAATACAATTCTTTATGGCCAAATGGGCTCCCTTTTTAACCTGGCTGGCAAGATCGACGGCCTCTTGAATTTCCACATTTTTCAGACCTCCAGCTTTGGCCTTTCCAAAGTAGTGCTCAAAGCAAGGGATACAGTTCGCTGCCGTGGCTGCTCCTAAACAGATCAAGAGTTTTGATTTTTCGTCCATGGCCCTTTCCTCCTTTTATTTTTGTATATAAGACGGAAATGACCTCCAAAAGGTTACACCCTTTCACCTAATGGAAACGAAGTGTGATCGTATAACTGCATTCCTTCCCTAAGACTTTCATACATTTACCCAATGGTGGGGCAAGTTCATGTTCTAATCCCTGGGCGTCGATCCACCCCTGGACCCTTGCGAGGATGCCACATTGATGTTGATCCTCAATTCCTGCCCGCACCACGTTTTCATGAGCAAAGCATCTCTTGATACGCATCTCATAGGATTGATGATCCAGAACCTTGATTTCGTATTCGATGAGATCCGGCCCATAGAGGGAGATCGCTGCATCATTCATCCTTACATGTTCATCAACGGTCTTAGGGGGTAATAATCCAAATGCCTTCATGAATCGTTTCATCTCTACTTTTCCCAATTCCCTGCACACCTTCTGATTCAATCGATTCGCCTCTTCGATGCCGAAACGCTCTGCCACGGCCATAAACCACCTGGCATCATGAGACATCCAGCCTTTGATCAGAAGGCCTTTCTGTTCATTGAAGGACAACTCTTCCAATTTATCTCATCTCCTTCGTCTTTTCGTATCAATTTAGATTCTTGAAAAACTACAGTAAACAGGGCATTTAACGGGTTTGTCATTCCTGCGTAAGCAGGAATCCAGTCTTACCCCCCACATTTCTGGATTCCCGTTTTCACGGGAATGACAATTTGGGTGATACACCAAAGGTCTCTTTTCAAAGAGCTAAAGTGTTCCGTCTTTCCTATTCATCCGGTGAAGCAATCTGTGGTTCAGACAGTAAGACTATAGACCTCAGACTGAAAAGTAGAAATAGTCAGAGGTGACACAAGGATAAAAGACCGCAAGGTTTCCTCTTCCTGCGATCAAACGGCTTCGACCACAGCGGCAATACCCACTCCTCCGCCGCCGCAGAGCATCTGGATGCCGGCTTTCCCACGGGTGCGCTTCAGGTGGTGGACCATCTCTCCGAAGTAGATGGCACCAGTCGCGCCAATGGGATGTCCCAGAGCAATGGCGCCGCCTGTCGGATTCACTCTCGGATCGAATCGGCCGTAACCCAGCTCGTCTGCAAACTGGAGCAACGGGGAGGCGAATGCCTCGTTGGGTGCGATAATGTCCATGTCATCCATGGTCTTACCGGCCCGCTCGAGGGCTTTCCTCACAGCCGGGATAGGCGCCAGAAGCATGGGCACGGGCGCACCTCCTGCTACGGCACAAGCTACGATTCTGCAGAGGGGGTCAAGTCCCAATGCCTCGGCCTTGGCCCCGCTCATGAGCAGAACCGCAGCAGCCCCATCCACGATTTGCGAAGAACTGCCCGGGCTGACAAGCCCGTTATCCTTGAACGGCGTAGGAAGCGCCATGAGATTCTGGAGATAGGCTTCCGGGTCCGCCACCGCCTTTGCCCTGAGAACCTCATCCTTTTCTACTTTCCGGGTCATACCCTCCCAGGTGAACTCGAATGGAACGATATGATCTGAGTACCACCCCTTTTGCTCGGCCTCGACAGCTTTCTGCATGCTCCACATGCCAAAGCGCTCCAGGTCCTCTCGGGTATGCCCTTGATCCGCAGAGATCATTTCGGCGCACACCCCCTGGGGCACGGTCATACCGCTCTCCGTGAGGCGAGAAGACATTCGCACTGGATAATTTGCCTGCATGGCTACCTGAATGTCGGACATCATACCGTAGTGGGACATGATTTCCACACCCCCGCAGATCATGATGTCCCCTTCCCCCACCATGATCTCGTGCGCAGCAATGGCGATAGCCTTGAGGCCGCTATTGCAGTACTGGTTCACTGTGCAGCCCGCCGCCTCATTCGGGATTCCGGCAAGGAGTGATGCGATGCGCCCAATATTGGAGCCTTGCTCCCCGATCTGGCTCAGGCATCCAATGATCACGTTTTCAATCTCCGCTTCATTGAATTTGGGGCACCGAGAATGGACCCTTTCCAGCAATCCCCGGAGGGTATTGGCCATGAGATCCTGAGCGGATGCCTGGCAGAGCTGACCGCCTTTCTCCATTCCCTTCCACCCCGACTTGCCAATAGCAGACCGCACCGCATCCACGACCACCACTTCCTTCAGACTCGCCATATTACCGCCTCCTTCTCTTCAACCGTCTTCACTCCCAACCCTCTACGAGGAATCCATGACGACTTACCAAGATGATTGATTTAAACCAAACACACTGGTCTCGCAAAAAGTCTGAAAAGCCCATCATTAGTCATTCCTTCGCAAGTCCCGCTCTTAGCGGGATATTTTTATGTATTTAGAATTCTCTGGATTCCCGTTTTCACGCCTGCGCGCTGAAGCGCTACTGCGCGCAAGCACGGGAATGACGACTTTTTACGATTCCATCAAACATGCTTTGCAAAATCGCCGATTGTGAATTCCAGGAAGAAGGAGTTAGGAAAAGCGGTTGTTTCTTGCTGCAACCTAAATTGAGCGATTCTTTTAAAAGGGACCTGTAGCCGTCCCGGTTTTTCCTGGACGTTACAAAGCCACCCGTCGGGTGAGAACCACAATCCAAGAAATCCCGCAACCTAAAGGTTGCGACTACATCTGAGGGGAAAAATCGCTCAATTTAGGTGTAAGTGACGTTACTTGAGCAAGCTCTGAAGCTGCATTGCCAGCATCATATCACCTTTCACCTTAAGCTTACCCCCCATAAAGGCAGCGACGCTGTCAAGCCTGCCCTCAACCATGTCAGTAAAGTCATTGGAAGCTATGCTAATCGTGACGTTTGGCGAAACCGAAGCGCTCTCTCTGACCTTAGTGCTGTCATCACCAATAGCCACAGAGTAGATTCCAGGGTCAGCTCCAGTGATATCGAACTGAAACACAGCCTTTATCCCTCCAAGTTTCCCTGGGTTGGCATCCATCCTCTTCTGCATTCCGTCAAAGATTTCCCTTGTGGTCATTTGGTCCTCCTCATTTCTTATTGAACAAATTTTCTGATGGGAATCTACCTAATTCCACAGAAGGTGTCAACCATTAAAAAAACACAACTTGTTCATTCTGCCATGATTACTCGCCCGTAAAGCCCGTCATTCATTTAGTCACTCGACAGGGAATATAACGGTGGAGCGGCGTGGCTGCCAGACGGTCTCGATGTTTTGCCGGGGCAAGCCGATTTACATTGGCTCCATGTCCTTTTTCCAGATGTACGAGACCAAAGCCATGGGGGATGACAACCTGGCCACGCCGGGAACTATCCGTAACCTCGGCTTCAACCATGGCAGATCCTGCTTCGGTCTCGATCGATACTTCTTCACCATCTGCAATTCCAAGTTCTTTGGCATCATCGGGGTGAATCCGCATGGTGCAAGGCCGCCTTCCCTCATTCCAGGCCGGGTCGCGCATGATCGTATTGGCAACCATTTCCATGTGATTCCCGGCCATCAAAACCATTGGATAGTCCTTGTTAAACAATTGGGTCTCCTCGGCTGTAGGTGTTACCTCCTTTAACCATGACTCCATTTCGGGGAAATGAACATGGATTTTCCTGTCCGGAGTTTTCAGGAGGGAAAGGTTGTTCTCTGCATCAACCACTCCGATTTTTACTCCACCGGGCGTATTTAGAATTTTCCTGAATATCTCTTCACCTGTCATCGGCCCCACCTGATAACCGGCACGGGCCACCTCCTCGGGGTGCATCATTGGAAATCGTGCCAGAAGCCCCCAGAGCGCAGCCAGATTGTTTGACCCCAATTCCTCTCCAAGGGTCTTCGCTAAAACATAAGGAAGCCACGGTTCTGCCTTTGGATTGGCACGGATGTATTCCATCAGCGCAAGGCCAAAGCGCAGCCGGTCCTTGGCGAGTTCCCGGAGTTTGGATGGATAATCAGGGATCATGCCTAACCTTTTAGCCAGCTCAATATAGATGAAAGCCTCTTCTACCTGCTCCCCATCTGCCTGCACAACAGGCCGGCGCATATCAAAATAGTAATCCGGATACCTCCACTGAAAAAATGTACCATCCCACTTCTCATAGCCTGACTTGGCCGGAAGGACATAATGAGATAGCACCGCTGTTTCGCTCATGGCCACTTCAACGGTTACGAGCAATTCAAGTTTTGCGAAGGCCTTCTCATAAGCGGTCGTGTCAGCATAAGACCGTAAGGGATTGGACCCGCTGACGATCACAGCCCGGATACGTTCGGGGTGGTCGTTATCGATCTCTTCAGGCAACACATTGGGGGGAAAGACTCCCATGATCAAAGGGATATTTGTCACTACTGTTCTCCATGTTTTTGGGTCTTCCTCGGGCGTATGAGATCCCATCGGCATCAGATGGCCCAAGAAGACATTGCCACCACCGACTCCGATGCGTCCTGTCAAAGCAAGAAGGATTAATTCCAAATAGGAGTTCAGCGTGCTGTGCCGTCCCATCAGGATGCCAAGGTCGCTGCGCATCGCAGTCTTCCGAGTGGCAAAGAGCCGGGTGAATTCCCGGACAGCATTTGGATCCAATCCACAAAGGCGGCAGTTCTCTTCAACATCGACATCATCAAACCAGCTTCTAATCGCTTCAAAGCCATTGACATTGGCAGATAGATATTCTCTGGCCACAAGTCCTTCAGTCAGCAAAATCTTAATCATCGCTTTGAAGAGCAGGGCGTCGGTTCCGGGCCTGAGCCGCAGATGGATGTCGGCAAGCTTGGCTGTCTCCGACACTCTCGGGTCGATGACAGCCATCAAAAAACCAGGCTCCTTTTTCTTTTTGCGAAGCGCAGCCGGCGCATTGGGTATATCGTGGCTCACCACAGGATTGGCTCCCCAGAAGACGAGGAAATCCGAACCGTTGATATCGGGGAAGAGATGCATGTTCTGGCGACCATAGGCTTTGCCGCTCACCCAGAAAAAACCGGTAAGTTCCTGTGCCAGGGGACTGTAGTGGTTCTTCGAACCTAACCCATTCAAGAAGCGCACACCGAAAGCTGCTTCAAAATGGCAACCCTGGCCGCCTCCCCCCATGTAGGCAAGCGAATGTGGGCCGTGAATTTGGACGATCTCCCTGAGCTTGACTGCTATTTCAACCAGGGCCTGATCCCAGGAAATGCGATCAAAGCGGTCTCCAACACGTTTGAGAGGAAACCTCAGCCTCTCCGGGTTATTTTGAAAATAGGCGATATTGGCTCCTTTTCTACAAAGATAACCCTGAGAGCGTGGATTTTCCTTTTCACCCCTGACCTTAACGATCTTGCTCCCTTCGGTGATCACTTCAAGGCCGCAATTGTTAAAACAGAGCACACAAGATGTCTTTTGCCATTCACTCATGACCCGCTCCTTTTCACAAGATCAACTCATTTCCCGAGTTTATCGCGATCTTCCATACTGAGTTCCATCACAATGTGTCCCCAGCCGCCACACTTTATGCCTACATCTGGGCAACCGAACCGTTTGAACCTCATTTCATTGGGATTAATACCAGCATAAAGAAGTTCAGCTAATGCAGGTATTGCCAGGGCAACAGAATGCAATGCAAAAATACATATCTTGCTCGGACCGAGCTTTGTTAAAAGACTGACGCCACGACCATCAAAGTAAATCTTATCGCCGACTTTATGCCCGCTGTCACAACCATGTGATTCAATAATTTCTGCAACAATCGTTTTATTCACCATCACAGCCGTTTTAGACAAGACATCTTCATTCCTCGGATTTTCTCTGAACTTCTTCATCTCCTCATCATTAAAACCCAAATGCTCTTGAACACCTTTCCATGTTCTTTCATCAACTTTCATATTTTACCTCCTTCATCTCCCCCTTACCCTCCCTCCGAGGGAAAGGCGGGGATGTACAATGGGATTCACATATAAGGGCATACCGAGACGCATTTAATGCACCTGTACATGGAGTGGTCATCCACTGCTGTCAGGTGATTGATCATTTGAATGTCTTCTGAACCGACGCTGGCGGTCTTCATAAAATTTGTAAAGATAGGGCTTCTCATTGAATACTTAATGCACGCTACCCTATCCACCTTTCCGTTTTTATCAATAGCCTGAATCGGACACTGTTCTTGGCAAATGTAGCAATCTTCAGGACATCCTTTCTCATTCTTCTCCGGCCAGGCTATTGCGGGTAAGGATGCTGTTGTGACAATCCCGCCCAGTAACAACCTGGGGCCATATTTGGAACTAAAGAGCAACCCATTTTTGCCCACCTTTCCAATACCGACTACTTCAGCCATCTTGACAAGGCTCACATAGGCCCAGAAATCGCCTTTTCCTTTAATGTCATAAGGAAAGCAAGTGTAGATTGGTACCGCTACTTCACCTTTTTCTTCGATGATGCTACAAGCCCGCATCAAAACCATATCGATGTTCCGGTAATAGATACTTGCAGCCCTCCAGTACATCCATTCTGATCTTTCCTGACATTTAAATATTCCTTTGGGAACGGGTATCCCCAAGCATAGTATGCTTTTTGCTGAAGCCAGCATATCTGAGGGTTTATAACCTGATGGCTCATTTTCAAGGGAGGATGTTTTGGCAATGCCAAATATAGGAATATTATTTTGTAGAAAAAATATTTTCAATTCTTCTTCCATCTTCTTCATCTCAGGCCCCTTTTCTTGATTATTCGACCTCAAAAAGTTCTCTCGGGGTTTTGGTCAATAATTTATTCTTCTCTCCAATCACAATCATGTCTTCAAGCTTAACCACCCCGAACTTTTCATCCATCATGTGCATATCCAATGCAAGCACAAAGCCCTCTGAAATGATCGAATGGTCATAATCAGACAGGGTGGGCGGCTCATTGATCTCAATGCCTACACCATGGCCAATGATCTTTGACTTCCGCCCATTCCCAAAATTTAAGAATGGTTTGCCGACCTGGAGTTCTTCTGCTTTCTTTACAGCCATTTTATATACTTCAGAACATTTCATCCCTGGAGTAATATGGTCTATAAGGTGATTAGAAATCTCTTTTAGAGATTGGAATAGTTTCTTCGCCCCATCCTTTGCCTTTCCGACGACATAGGTTCTTGTCTGGTCAGCATGGTATCCTTCAACAAGCACAGGGATATCTACAACAACTAAATCTCCCCTTCTAATTTTTCTGCGAGAGGGTCCCAACGGGACAGAAGCACTCAACCCGACTCCAGTGATCGAATAGACCATACCGCTGATCTGATAAAGGTTAGGTCCGGAGGCTAATGGTCCTCTGCTCATGAAGAAATCGGGTTGCCGGATAAAGAAGATCCCCTCATGCCCTGCCAGTCTGTGGGCATCCTCGACTGCGGCAGCTAATTCAAGTTCAGTCAACCCCTCTCTCAATACAGTTAAAACCCTCTCATGGCCTCTATGGATCGTGCTGCATGCTTTCCGGATGATCTTAATTTCCGAGGCATCTTTCCTTTTCCTCTGATTCAGAAGAAGGGGAGAGATATCTACAATTTCAAATCCACTAAAAATTCTGCTGAACTCCAAGAAACGATTTGCGGGTAATACATCCAATTCGACACCAATTTTCTTACCTCTTTTGATTATAGAAAAATTCTCTTTGAAGATATTTTCAAGATGTCTTTCCTCTTTAATATTTTCCTTTTCGATTTGCGCCTCACGAAGGGCAAAATCATAACCCGCCCTCACAAACAGGCAGTAATGTTGGGGTGAAATAAAAAAGTAAGAGGGTTGAGATGTTCCTGTGTAATAGAATACATCTCTGGAATAAAACAAAATCACCCCAGAAAGATCACGGGTTTCAATCATCTCTTGTAAAGTTTTTATCCTCTTTATAGGCTCCAACATGAATCTCCTTGAGCTTTCTTTAGGGAAACTTATTAAATGCTCCCATCAATACCTTTTTGAAGCTTTCGATCTCTTCCTCTGAGTATCCTTCTTGAATTTGCTCGTTTAACCTCTTAATGATTGGCAGGGCCCTGTTAGCTACCCTGCTTCCTTTTTCAGTGAGATACACCAGGTAGACACGTCGATCACTGGGGTGATCCGATCGGTTCACATAACCTGATTTTTCCAATCGGTCGATCAAGCCTGTGACAGTCGGATTCTCTAACATTAAACCAGAGCTGATCTCCGTAAGACTCGAACCGTCTTTTTTTTGAAGGTAGAAGAGGAGCATAGCCTGAACCGGCGTCACCTCTACTCCGGCCTCTGAAAAGGCCTTTTGAAGATTTATCATAAGTTTGTGAAATACTTTTGAAATTAAATAGATAAGCCGGTCTTCAACAGCCATCATTAACTCCTCGGATGATATTTTATATGCTAAACTTTAGCATACTAAATTTATTTGTCAAGAGAAATTAACGTGGCCGAACTTTTTTGTTTGACAATGTCATGCAATCGTCATACAATAATGCCGTGATCTTGCTCGATGCATCCACTCTAATTCTGCTCGCGAAGATAGAGATGCTCGATATTTTTCTCGCAGATGTTAGCGGAAAAGTAGCGATCCCTGTAAAGGTCAAAGAAGAAGTACTCACGGGTTCAAGCCCCGATGGTCCTGTGGTGGGAAAACTGCTTCAAGACAGGCGAATTGATGTTTTGAAGGTAAAAGACAGGAAACTCGTAAGAAGGCTCATGGAGGACTTCAATATTGATGAAGGGGAAGCGGAGGTGTTAACGCTTGCAATTCAAGAAAAAGCATTGCTTGTTGCCACGGATGACAAGAACGCGATCAAAGCATGCAAGATCATGAAATTTGACTTCACAACAGCCATTGCTATTTTGGTCCGGGCCTGTGAGAAAGGGCTGATCGAGTCAGATGGAGCTTTTGCGAAGTTACAGAAACTCCAATCCTTTGCGAGATATAACAAGACAATTATCGAGACCGCAAAAAACCAGATAGAAGGAGCTGGCAAGTATGTCAAAAAAGACGGTAAGCATACGAATGGATGATGCGGATTATCGCTTCCTATCGGTTTTGGCTAAGGAAGAACGGGAAGATGTCTCTAAAAAGGTGAGAGAGCTCGTCGATCTTGGTAGGGTGATGCTCGCCATAGAAAAATATAAAAAATCAGAAGCCTCCATCGAAAGAGCTGCCCGAATAGCTGGAGTCTCCGTCTCAAAGATGATGGATATACTTCATGAGCACAACGTT
>JAGXTA010000178.1 GCA_018333535.1 Deltaproteobacteria bacterium
TCGATCAATGCAAGATGGGCTTCACGAAAAAGGGTCTTCCTAACCAGCCCTTTTTGAGGGGGTCCAAAGGCCCCCAAAATTGGCAAAACAGTTAGTAGCCGGTTTGTAAGTATATGAATTACAAAGGTTTTTACTTGGTTAGGAAATGGCCATATCATGTATTAAATTACCTCAATAATATCAACATGTTAGAATTTCGTGAAGCCCTCTTAGGAAAAGGGAGGTTAGGAGGGATTTTACAAATAGATGTCTTTACCATCTTGAGACTGTTAATAACATGTCAGATCCAGGCTAAATTGCAATCATCGACTTTGTCGTTTCTGTTTGATGGATTTTGGCGCCTCTCTGGATTAAGGCGGTAAGGAATTTTTCCGGATCAATGCATCCTTCCGGAGCGACCACTCCCTTCACCGTAACATCACCGGCATCGAGCATGAGAGCTGCGATCGAGGCGGGAAGCCCTGTCCCCGGCGCCATCCTGCCCACGATGTCGGCCGTAAAGGTCACCTGTTTTCCTTTTCTCTCGCCCTTGACGATCACCTTCAAGCCAGAAGATTGGGGCCCCCTATCCCTGTTCTTGGGAATGGCTTCCCAAAGCTTCAACGCCAGATCATAGGGCACTACTTTGGTTCCCTTGACCTCTACTGCTTCCTGACTGAGAAAACCTGTCTCTCTCTGCTCTCTGATGAGTTCGTCCACCCATGATGGAATGAGCGCACCCTTGATCACCACATTTCTTACCCCTTTGATATAGCGCGGTATGGTCAGCGGCTGAGGATGACCCACATAGCGAAGCCGACAGGTGCCAAGCGGTTCAAGGAATTCTGCCGTCTCCTCGCCGGTCCCACCCTCCACATATTCCAGCTTACCGTCCAGATACTGGGGGATGTTGCCAATCGTCATATGAAGACCATGATCCCATGCTGCCCCTGAGAGTTCGGCGATACTGACGACCCAGAATAAATAAATCTCGTCAACACGGTCCAGTTGATTGGCATACCACTTGACGATGACGTTGTTTGTCCCCGGATCCGATCCCATCCCTGTCAGGACGGTGATGCCTGCTGCCCTGGCCGCCTGATCAATATCCGAAGCAAAAAGAATCTCCGTTGCCTCATAGTCATCGCAAATATCGATATAATTGACCTTCGCTTCAACCGCTGCCCTCGCCACGGCCACAGCCGTTTTGTAGAAAGGTCCTGCACAGTTAATGACGACGTCGGCATCCTTAATGACGCTGACCATGCCGTTGTGATCATTGACATCGATCTTTCTGAGCGACACCTTTTCACTGGCGCGCAACTTTTCTTGCACCCTACCCGGATCCGTGTTAATGTCGCCCAAGATGACTTTCTTAATCTGATCCTGCTTAATAAGGTCCCGCGCAACTCCCTGACCCATCCCCCCTGTTCCACCGAGCACCAATGCCTGCATTCTTATTCCCTCCTTTTCATTGTTTTGTAATATCGAAATCGCCTTCCAGAAGTTCGGTCAGCACCCCGTGAAGCTTATTGGGATGGTGGACGAAGGCATATCGGGTCCCGAAGAGCTCTCTTGGCTTATGATCGATCAGCCGGATGTTTTTATCTTTGAGCTCCTGCATGGCCTTTGAAAGATCATCCACTTTGTAGGCGATCAGGTAGGCGCCCTCCCCCCTGGCATCGATGAATTTAGCCACCTCTCCATCCGGCGAAGTGGATTCCATAAACTCGACGGCGACCTCACCGATGGAATACCTGGCGACTTTTATTTTTTCTGATTCTGCAATGTATTCATGGGTTGGTATCAACCCGAAATCTTCTCTGTACACCCTTTTCGTTTCTTCAAGGTTTTTTACCGCGAAACAGATATGATCGATCTTCTCTATTTTCATGGGTTACTCTTTTCGGTCTCCCTTCTTTTTCTCTTCGATGGCCTTCAGGATCTTATCCGGCGTGATAGGGTATTCGTGGAAGTAGATGCCCACCGCATTGGAGATGGCGCCGCAGTAAGCCTGCGCCGCACTCATGGCAACGGACATGCCCGCCTCTTTTGCGCCGTAAGGGCCCTTGGGGTCGATGGTCTCAACGATGATGTCATTGATCTTCGGCATATCAATGGCCAACGGCACGAGATAGCCGAGTTGCGTAGGCGTCAATACCCTGCCTTCATGCCACTGGAGGTATTCCGTGAGCATTCCGCCCTGTCCTCCCATGGCCACGCCGCCTTCAAACTGTCCCTCGATGACTTTCGGGTTGAGCGCATAGCCCACGTCCTGTGAGGCGGTCACTTCCAGCACCTCCACCTGGCCTGTTTCAGGATCGACCTTCACCTCGCAGATGACCGTGCCGAAGGAAAAGGTCTCCGAAAGCTGGCCGTAGGGATTCTTAACCCATTCGCGTTTCCAGTCCACGTTAGGCCAGTAGGAGCCTTCTCCGCTGATCGATTCGTTTCGAGTCAGCGCCATGCGGACAGCCTTTGTGATGCTGATCGATTGTTCGGGGTTCTTCGTTACGAAGATCTTCCGGTTCTTTGCGCTGAGATCCTCCTCGCCGACTCCGAACTCCTCGGCGACGATCCTGAACAGTTTTTTCTTCACGTCCTGTGCGGCAAGGCGAACGGCGTTACCTCCGATGAAGGTCTCGCACATCGAGTACGAGCCCGGGTCGCTGGGAGTCACTTCCGTATCGGCAGTGATGAGCTGTATGTCATCCGGAGTAAGTCCCAGTTCTTCCGCGGCGATCTGGACGATCATGTGGTCATTGCCCTGGCCGTTGTCGACGATGCCCGTAATGACTGTCACACCGCCATCTTCGTTCAGTTTTATAAAGGCCTGAGAGCCTCCCCTGATTCCCATCGGGAATCCGGTCTGGACGGAATTGCAGCCAATGCCAATGCCGTGGTAGGGCGGCAATTTTCCGAACTTCTCCGCCCACCGCGACCGCTTAGCCGTCTTCTCAATCGTTTCCGTGAGGCCGCAGCTTGCCACATAGGACTTCGTCGGCGTGGTGTCGCCGGTCTGCCTGGCGTTACGAAGCCGCATGGTCAGCGGGTCGATTCCCAATGCTTCGCCAAGCCTGTCGAGCTGGATGTCAACGCCGCAGGCAAAGGCTCTTCCGTGGGTGCGGAACATGCCCCTGATCGGCTTGTTCGTGAGAACCCGGTAGCCGTTATAGCGGACGTTCTCCATCCGGTAGGCCTGCTCCATGCAGAGAAACGGCACAGAGGTCGCAATGGGGCCTGTGGAGCTGTAAGCGCCGCCGTCCATGTGACAGGTAATGTCACGAGCCACAACCCTGCCCTCTCTGTCGACGCCGGTCTTTATCCGGGCGATCATCGAGTGGGCCTGCCGCGTGCAAACGGTGTTTTCCTCCCTTGTGTAGACGATCTTTACGGGCCGCTGGGTTTTCTTCGCAAGGAATGCACAGATGACATCGGCGGGTGATATCTCAGAACGGCCTCCGAAGGCGCCGCCGATGGTGATTTTACGCACCCTGACCTTGTTGAGCGGGATTTTGAGCACGTTGGAGAGGGGTTTCGACTTTAGATGGGGGCCGGCGTTGGGCATCCATATTTCAAGGTTTCCCGCATGGTCGAACTGGGCTGCGACTGCGTAGGGTTCCCCCTGGAAATAAGAATCCTCCGGGGCGGCAAAGGTGTCTTCCCTGACGAGATGGGAGCCGGCAAAACCTTTTTCAACGTCTCCCACGTTGATGTGGACGTGGATATTGATGTTGTTGGGATAGACATCGTGGAGTTGGGGGGCGCCGGGCGAGAGCGCATCCTCAATGGTAAAAACAGCCGGGAGCGGTTCGTAGGCGACGTCAATGAGCGAGAGCGCTTCCAAGGCCGTGTCCTCATCGACGGCAGCTACGGCAGCCACTTCTTCGCCCACATAGCGGACCTTCTCAGTGGGAAGAAACTGCTGGTCCTGAGTGTATTTAAAAACTCCCCACTTGTCGCCGCATGTATCCCTCGCCGTGAGAACGGCTTTGACGCCCGGGAGTTTTTCCGCCCTTGAGGCATCGATCGCCACGATCCTGGCGTGGGCATGGGGGGAGCGCAATATCTTCCCGACGAGCATCCGCGGCAGCGCAAGGTCTGCGGCAAACAGGGCTTCACCCGTTGACTTAGAGGCGGTGTCGATTCGTTTCATGTCTTTTCCGATATAGGAAAATTTTTCCATGGCCTACTTTCCCTCCTCGGCGAGTGACTTGATGGCCTCGACGATTTTCGCGTAACCCGTGCAACGGCATATGTTTCCGGAAATGGCTCGGCGGATCTCAGTTTCTGTGGGGGTTGGATTTTCTTTGAGGAGCGCGTAAGCGGTCAGGATCATGCCAGGACTGCAGAATCCGCACTGTATGGCGTGGTGGTTGACGAAGGCCTCCTGAACCGGGTGGAGTTTTTCACCCACCCGGAGCCCTTCAATGGTCGTGATCTTTTTGCCTTGCACAGCGACAGCGAGCGTGAGACAGGAACGTACAGGCGCGCCGTCAAGCAGAACCGTGCAGGAGCCGCATACGCCTTCGCCGCAACTCTCTTTCGTTCCGGTGAGTCGGAGATCGTCACGGAGCGCTTCGAGAAGTGTCTTGTTGGGATAGGCGATGATATCGTGGGTTTCGTTATTGACATTCAGGGTGATGGCCGTTTTTTTCATCTCACTCATGTCACATCCCCTCCTTGAGCCTGTCCATTGCCGCCTTGATGGCCCGTTTGGCTAAGACGCCTGCCATCTTCCTACGGTAGGCGCCGGGCATCTGGAGATTATCAATCCCTTCAGCAGAGTCGTATGCCTTCTGAGCAATACTTTCCAGATGGGTCTCGCATGATCGACCATCAATCACCCTTGGACTGGCTCCGGCAGATCCAAGGACTACACGGCATGCATTAACCTCTCCATCCTTTGTGACCGACACAAAAGCCGCCGCGGATGCCAGCGGATAGTCAACGCTTCCCCTGAGTCGTAACTTCCGGTAGGCGGAGCCGACCCCGTTTTTGGGTTGAGGGATGATGATCTTTGTGAGCAATTCATCAGCCCCAATGGCAAAAGGGGTTACTCCATTGCCGGTAAAGAGCTCTGTTAGAGCGACCGTGCGTGTGGAGCCCTTCTTTTGAAGGACACACTTCGCATCGAAGGCAATGAGCGCCGGGGCCATATCACTCTGGCAGACACTGAAACAGCGCTTCCCTCCTTTGACGGCGAGACAGATGGTTCCGCCTCTCTTGTGACAGCGTTCAAGCCCGTTCAATACCATCCCGGACTGGTTATAATAGAGGCATCGCGTGTCCTGGAGGATATTGCCGCCGATAGTCGCCATGTTGGTGACTGCCGGGGAGGCCGCCTCGAAGGCGGCCTCCGCGATCGCCCTGAATTTATTGTTGATAAGAGGTGAACGGGCAATATCTTTCAGTTTTGTATTCGTTCCGATGACGGTTTCGTTCTCCCCTATGTCGATGCCGTCTACGTCCCGGAGCTTTCCGATGTTCATCACAAAGGCAGGTTCGATCAGCCGAAACCTCATACGGTTCAAAAGATCTGTCCCGCCCGCCATGATCTTCAGGGTCTCTTTTCGAGCGTTCATCATCGACAGCGCTTCTTCAACATTCGTGGGCTCAAGGAACTGAAACGGCGGCAACCTCATATGTTCCTCCGGTTTATGGGTCTATTCTCTTGAAGTGTTTCATGCACTTTCTTAGGTGTAAACTGCTTCTCCAGGACATTCCCTTGTTTTTCTCATCGCCATAGCGACCACTCACCCCTCTTATATAGGGAAATGAGCTTTCTTTGTCAAGGCAACCAAAGAGCATTGAGGACAATACAGTGAGCGGAAGAGGGGAAAATATTAAGTGAAAAAAGAAAAAACCTTTTCGGACAATTGTCCAATGTCAAGGGCTGACCCCGCTTGTTGCCCAGGGGGTGCTCTCATTTATTCCAGCTTGAAAATAGACAATCGGCTCGGTGTTGATTATACTTCCTTTGTAAAACCATGAAGATCCTACTCATCCAGCCTCCTGTCCGGGATTTCTACCAGACTTCCATACGAACCCAGCCAATCGGGCTGGCTTATCTTGCGGCTTCACTCCAGGCCCATGGGCATGAAGTGGAGATCCTCGATTGCCAGGCAGGGAAGAAAAAAACTGTTTCCATTCCCCCGGAGCTTTCTTACCTTAAAGACTTTTACCCATTCGATGATCGAAGTCCTTTTAAACTCTATACGGGTTTTTACCATTTTGGAATAGGATGGGATGAGATCAAAAAGAGGGTGGAGGAATCCAAAGCAGATGTCTTTGGAATCTCATCCTCTTTCACTCCCTATCATGGAGAGGCGTTCAAGGTCGCCCAACTCGTTAAAGAATGGGATTCTGGAAAGATCGTGGTGATGGGAGGCTCTCATGTCAGTTGCGATCCCGAAGGGGTTTTAAAGAGCCCGTTTGTGGATTATGTCATCCTGGGGGAAGGGGAGTATCGCCTGTCATTTCTCATCGATTGTTTAAAGAAAGGGACAAAGGATGAGATTGAATTGATGGATGGAGTCGGATTTAAGAAAAACGGGAAGACATTCATTAACCACCTCCGTAGTTTTATTCCTGATCTCGACTCCCTCCCGCCTCCTGCGAGAGATCTCCTCGACCCAGATCGATATCGGATCAATAAGAAGAGATCAACGATGATCATCACAAGCAGGGGTTGTCCCCATGGATGTGCCTACTGTTCGGCCCATCTTGTGATGGGCTCTTCCTTCAGAGTGCGAAGCCCGGAAGATATCGTCCGGGAGATGGTGGAGTGCTATAAAAAATATAGGGTTGAGACTTTCGATATTGAAGATGACAATTTTACTTTTGATCAAGAACGGGCAAAAAGATTGATGAGGTTAATCATAGAAACATTCGGAGAAAGCCGACTTGAGCTTTCTGCAATGAATGGCATCTCCTTTGCCTCTTTGGATGGAGAACTTATTCCTTTGATGAAAAGGGCTGGCTTTCACACGCTCAACCTCTCCTATGTAAGCACAGCGCTTTCGACAAAAGAGAGAATGAAGAGACCTCAGCCGGTCATTGAATTTGGCAGTATTTTAAAGAAAGCAGAGGAAGCAGGACTTAATGTAGTGGCCTACGCCATCTTAGGGATACCCGGTCAGACTCTTGAGGAGATGATCGAAACCCTGATCTACCTGATGGGAAAAAGGGTTCTCATTGGGCCGAGCATCTATTATCCAACTC
Source organism: Deltaproteobacteria bacterium (assembly GCA_018333535.1). Classification (GTDB taxonomy): domain Bacteria; phylum Desulfobacterota; class BSN033; order BSN033; family UBA1163; genus RBG-16-49-23. Next base: position 7,204 of record JAGXTA010000178.1, read on the forward strand.
CTGGAACGGTTCTTTTTAAGAGATGTGAAAAGGAAGGCCTTTTACCCTCAGGCATCTCTCAATGGCGTTCGAGTGCGTTTCCCATTGAGACAGAGGAATTTAACCGCCTTGATATGGCTACACTTCTCCGATTGGCAAGGGTCATCAATTTTATCAAGGGTAAGATGGACGAGAGAGAGTTGGAGGAAGGCACTACGTGGGGAGAACTCTTTAAGACATTGAAGGGGCGTGGGGTTGAAGAGAAGAGGCCGGACTGGAAGGATTTAATTTTCGTTCTGATGAGAGAAAAATGGTTTCTCAGCCTGAGAAAAAAATCGGAGAAGGGATTTTCGATGGTTAAAGAAAAGACCTCGAGGAAGGTTATAGACTATTTTTTAGAAAGCGCCTGGGAGAGACCTATCCTGATGAGTCGAAATGATTGAAAAGAAATTTCGGGTGTTATAGGATGGGCTCGAAGAGAAGGAGAATCACAAGATGAAGGCAATGGTGCTGAGAGAGATTTCATCCATTGAAAAAAAGCCCTTAAGAATGGAGGACCTGCCTAATCCTGTTTCCGGTCCCGGGGAAATTTTAGTCAAGGTCTCTGTCTGCGGAGTTTGTCACACGGAACTGGATGAGATTGAGGGGAGGCTTAAACCGAAACTTCCAGTCATCTTAGGCCATCAGGTTATTGGAAGGGTGGCCGGTCTGGGCTCGGGGACAAAACGGTTCAAGTTGGGAGATCGGGTTGGAATTGCCTGGATCTATTCGGCCTGTGGCAAGTGCGATTTCTGTGTCGGAGGAAATGAGAATCTGTGTCCGGATTTTAAAGGGACAGGATGTGATGCCAATGGGGGTTACGCTCAATATACGGCGGTTGATGAGAACTATGCCTATTGCATTCCAGAAAGGTTTTCTGATTCTCAGGCCGCTCCGCTTCTCTGCGCTGGTGCCATTGGTTACCGGGATTTGATGCTTTCGAATATTAAAAAGGGACAGGTCTTGGGGCTTTTTGGATTTGGAGCATCAGCCCACATCGTCATTCAGGTGGCAAGGCATTGGGGGTGTGAGGTTTTTGTTTTTACCAGAGGGGAAGAGCATCAAAATTTGGCAAGACGATTGGGGGCTTCATGGGTTGGGGCACCGGAAGATCAACCTCCTCAAAAACTCCATTGCGCCGTTGATTTTACTCCGGTTGGGGAGACAGTGCCTCGTGCCTTACAATTATTGGAAAAGGGTGGGAGACTGGTGGTGGCCGTGATTCGAAAGAGGAATCCCATTCCGCCGCTGGACTATTCCCAGCATCTCTGGGATGAAAAGGAGATCAAGAGTGTGGCCAACATCACCAGGAAAGACGCCGAAGATTTCCTATCGCTGGCCGCTGAAATTCCCATCATCCCTGAAGTTCAGGAATTTCAACTGGCGGATGCAAATCAGGCCTTAATTCTTTTAAAGCAAGGAAGAATTCAAGGATCGGGAGTGTTAAAGATTGCTGATCAATTCATCAGGACCAGAGGGCACCTACGAATGATGGAAATGATGACTACGAAGGAATTTTACGAAAAGTGACGAATGGTTTCCCATTCGTGTCATTCGCTGTCATTCGTGCCATTTGTTTATATTTTCTATACAAATTTTAAGAAAGGGATGACCATGACCTCAATCTATCTGGTACGACACGGTCAAACCGCGTGGAATAAAGAAGAGATTTTCCGGGGGAGGACTGATATCCCTCTCGATGAGACGGGTTTGAAACAGGCAGAATTAGCAGGGGAGTTTTTTAAGAACATGAAAATTGAGGGGGTTTACTCAAGCCCTCTCTCCCGCGCCTTACAGACTGCGCAAAAGATTGCACAGTTTCACCGTATGGAAATTCATCCCTTAAGCGGGCTTGTCGACATGAGTTTTGGAAACTGGGAGGGGCATGCCCATCAAGAAATTCAGAAGATTGATCCTGAAACCTATCGGCAATGGAGAGAAGAACCCCATCTGGCAAAACTTCCAGGAGGGGAGAGTCTGGATGATGTTCGGAAAAGGGCAATCGCTTCATTGGAAGAGGTCATTGAAAGACATACGGGAGAGACGCTTGTTCTTGTCTCTCATCGTGTTGTCAATAAGGTGCTCATCTGTGGCATCTTGGGGATAGACAACTCCCATTTCTGGCAGATCACGCAGGATACTGCGGCGATTAATCTGATTCAATATAAACGGGGGAGATATGTCCTTTCGTTTATGAATGAAACATGTCATCTTAAACTTCTGAGCGAGGGGAGGGGAAAGGTCGACTTTTAGTGTGATTCGGATCGCAGGAATTCTTCAATCCTTACCTTAATCTCATCTCTCACTTTTCGAAACACCAACAGCCTCTCTTCAATCGTCCCGATGGCGGCCGCAGGATCTTCAAAGGACCAGGCGACCCGTTCCCCCTGACCGGGAAAATTTGGACAGGCCATGGCTGCATGGTCGCATAGGGTGATGATGTAATCGAACTCTCCGTTGAGGAATGCATCCGTCGATTTGGAAGTCTGTCCGGAGATGTCGATTCCGATCTCTTCCATGGCACGGATGGCCAGAGGATGGACATAGGATGGGAAGATGCCCGCGCTCCGAATTTTCCAGTTGTCTTGAGCGAGGGACCTCATCCATCCCTCAGCCATCTGGCTCCGTGCGGAATTGCCGGTACAGAGAAAGAGAACCTTTTTCATTTTTTCATCCATAATGATGGTTTCGTAAAAAGCTGTCATTCCCGTGAAAACGGGAATCCAGATGGAAAAGACTGGATTCCCCCGCATCAAGTGCGGGGCAAGCTAAATCAGGTCCGGAATGACAAAATTGTAAAGTCATTACTTGGCCTTTTTTCTGATGGAGACCGATTGATAGGTGGCCTCGATGGTGCTTTTCATTCCTCCCCGGACGTTGAATTCACCCGTCACCCTGGCCCAAACCGGTTTTGAGGCGTTCACCACGTCCCTGAGGATCCGATTGACCGCATTTTCGTAGAAGATTCCCAGGTTTCGGTAAGCGAGGATATATTCCTTTAGAGATTTTAATTCCACACACCGCTTTCCAGGAATATATCGGATGGTGATCGTTCCAAAATCGGGCAGCCCTGATTTCGGGCAGACCGAGGTGTATTCCGGGATGGAGATCGTGATCTCATAATCTTTAAATTGGTTCTCGAAGCATTCAATCTTGGGGAGCGGAGCATCAATTCCCGCCCGGGCATGCGTGTCTGTATATCCTGCCATTTTCGACCTCTTTTGACTGCATCATAATTCAAAAAATATGAATAATCAACAAGCAGAGTGAATTTGAAAAAATGATGGGTTATAAAAAATAATCCCATCAAAGGAGGATGAATATGACCGAACCTGAACGCATCTCACCGGAGGAAACTCATCAGAAGCTGAAAGCCGGCGGAGCCCTTCTTGTCTGCGCCTACGAAGATGAGGAGAAATTTAAGAAGATGAGGCTGGAAGGGGCCGTCTCACTCGGCGAGTTTAAATTGAGGCTCTCCTCTCTTACGAAAGATCAGGAAGTCGTCTTCTACTGTGCCTGACACAATGAGGCGAGCGCTGCCCGTGAGGCAGCAAAACTGATCGCCCTTGGGTTCAAAAAGGTTGGCTGCCTCGCAGGCGGTGTCGAAGCCTGGAAACAAGCCGGCTACCCAATTAAATCTCTGTAATTATTTTTTGAATCCCTCCTGTGGTAGGCAGGTCCAGGCAGGTGAGTCATCAAGAGAGTTTTATGGATAAAGTGATCATTGAAAGACTGCCTGACACAAGAGAAATCCCTGGAGCAAAGAGGTGGGAAGAGGAAAGAGGGGAGTTCGTACAGATTGCCTATCAGGAGACAATGCATCATATAGCCGCTTTTCAGATCAGAAAAGGGTTTTCAAGAGGCAACCATTACCATGAAAAGAAGGAAGAGATCTTTGTAACACTTTAGCTCTTTGAAAAAAGCTCTTTGACAACCGAATAAAGAAAAAGCTGGCGTCAGATTCAACAATGTTGTATAACGTTCTCCAGGAGCAAGGAGAGCGTTATGGAGTCAGTCGTCTTCCGGTACCGGTGCCGGGATATTGAGCCTCAAGACATTTGCTTCATCCAGAGGACGATTTCTCAATTCTACGGGAAAGGGAGGTCCCATATCTCCA